>CAUJFK010000051.1 GCA_963169175.1 Acidobacteriota bacterium
CGCCTCGTCGCCGTGCGCCGCATCCGCTGCATGGCCGTCATCCGGCAGAGGCTCGTGAAATCGTTCTTTTCCCCAAAACGTCATGACCATCATCCTGGTCATATAAATGGCCGTCAGCACCGCAGTGAACGTCGCGATCGCCCACAAGATCTCTTCTCCAGGAAAAGGCCGCTGCGGAAAATAGGTGTCCGCGGCAAAGGTCTTGTAAAGTATCTCGTCCTTTGAGAAAAAGCCCGCAAATATTGGGATTCCGGAAATCGCAAGCCAGCCCGCCGCCATTGTCACGAAGGTGATGGGCATATACTTTTTCAAATTGCCCATACGGCGCATGTCCTGTTCGTGGTGCATTCCGTGAATGACCGAACCCGAACCAAGGAACAACAGGGCCTTGAAAAAAGCGTGCGTCATGACGTGAAAGATAGCAACGACAAACGCCCCAACGCCGGCGGCCAGGAACATAAACCCAAGCTGCGAAACGGTTGAATACGCGAGCACTTTCTTTATATCGTTTTGCGCTATCGCGATGGTCGCGGCTAATAAGGCGGTTGCCGCACCGATGACGGCGATTATCCACATCGCGGTCGGGGCCTTTTGATAGATCGCATTCGAGCGGACAACGAGATATACGCCCGCCGTGACCATCGTTGCGGCGTGGATCAGCGCGGAAACAGGCGTCGGACCGGCCATGGCGTCCGGCAACCATGTAAGAAGCGGTATCTGCGCCGATTTACCAGTGGCGCCGATGAACAGCAGCACACCCACAGACGTTAATCCGCCGGCAGCGATAGCTCCCCACGTAAATGGATCGGCAGATGCAAAGTGAGTCAGGACATACGTGAAAACGCTTTCGACCTGGACGCCGTCAACAGTTTTGTCGAAGAACGAAACCGACCCGGTGAGCGCGAAGATAAGGAAGATAGCCATCAGCACTCCCCAGTCTCCGATGCGGTTCATAACGAAGGCCTTCTTCGCCGCCCGCCGCGCCTCGTCACGATTGATGAAATAGCCGATCAGCAAATACGAGCACAATCCCACGCCTTCCCATCCGACGAACATCAACAAGTAGTTGTCCGCCAGCACGAGCGTGAGCATGGCGAACATGAATAGGTTCAGATACGCGAAGAACCGATAGAACCCGCTGTCGCCGCGCATATATCCGGTCGCAAAGATATGAATAAGGAGGCCGACAAACGTAATGAAACACACGTAGATGCCGCTTAGGCGGTCCATTCCCAGCCCGAAATCGGCCCTGAATCCGCCAACGTTTATCCATGTCCAGATCTGGTCCAGCACCGGCTTGTTCGCAAACAAGGCCCCTTCATGGGGCGTCCCGATACCGAACGCGATCATAAATGCGACGATAGTCGAGATCGCTATCGTACCGCACGCGACCACTCCGCTGAACATCTCGTTCTTTAACCGGCCGCCGATCAGCCAATTGATGGCCGCACCGATAAGCGGGGCGAAGATGATCAGACTTAATAGATTATTTTCAGTCATTATACGAAAACGCCTTTCAGCTAAACCTTTTTGACGAATTCATCGATCGTCAGATTTGCAAAGCGTATCAAGCTTCGCAAAGTTCCTTTCGCAACCTCGCGGTGTTTCCGGATCGAAAAAGAGGCCATTGCACCATCCTTCACCATTTACCATGTGGCTACCGCTCTGCCGGACAAAAACCCAGTCGAATCGCCCAAATATTTTGACAACTTCCTCACCGCTCAAAACCGGAAGCTGAGCCATTAGGCGGCCACCTCGACCTGACGTGTTTCTATCGTCAAGGGCATCCCTCGCTCAGCCCGGACCTCAAGACAGACCTTGAAGCGTCTTTGATATTCTCGACAGCCTCCTCTTTTGTACTGCCTTGGCTTACGCAACCGGGAATCGAGGGGCATTCGACGATCCATACTCCGTCCTCATCGCGTTCGATTGTGATGTTAAAAATCATCTGTCGTTTATCAATCAGTGGGGTGCTCGCATGCTTCCTTGCGCCTGATCTCCATCTCCGATCAACAAACTGAAGTTTGTTGGACTCAATTCTTCAAAAGGCTGGCGTCGTCAACGTCGATCGAAACACTGTTTCGGTAGAACGCGATGATTATTCCCAGCCCAACCGCGGCCTCTGCAGCGGCTACGCTCATTACCATAAAGACAAAAAGCTGTCCCGTCACATCGGCGTAATAACGAGAAAACGCGACGAAGGTAAGGTTTACCGCATTGAGCATCAGCTCAATACACATGAACATGCCAAGCGCGTTTCGTTTAAAAACAACTCCGGTCGCACCGATCGTGAAAAGTATGCCTGAAAGTGCCAGGTAGCTTGCTAAACTCGGCTCCATATTTCTATAAAAGTTCTTTCATTAAATAAGATCCAACTACCGTAGATCATTAGAGAGCGATCCGAAAATCGTCTTTTTCCTGGCCTTCGTTCCGGCGATCCAGCTCTTCGTTGATGACCAACCTCAGCTGTGTCGGTTCAAGCCGCCTGACCAGGATGACACCGCCAATTATTGCCATCAGAAGCAGAACGCCGACAATTTCGACCGGCAGCAGATATTCACTGTACATTGCCTGGCCGATACTCAATGTCTTACCGACAGTTTGGTCAACATTTACCGTATGATTTGGCGCCCGCATAACGGCGTAGAAAATAAAAAATGTCTGCACAAGCAGGATCAGGCCGAGGCCGGCCCCGAGAGCGTATAGGTATTTCAATCTCGTCAACGGACGGTCCTCGTCCAGGTTCAAAAGCATTATCACAAAGACCACCAGCACCATTATCGCCCCGGCATATATCAATATCTGCACCGCCGCTATGAATGGAGCGGCGAGCGTGACGTAGATACAGGACAGGGCAATGAACACACCGATCAACGAGATGGCGCTGTACAGCGGATTTCGGTGATACACCAACGACAGGGCGCACGCAATAGCAAACCCTGCGAAAAGATAAAATAGAACTGTGCTCGCCATAAGATCTAACGCCGAGACGCGGAGACGCAGAGTAAATACGGAGACAGCACAGGTTTTGCCCCAATGGCCCAAGTCCCTCTGCGTCTCTCCGTCTCTGCGTTGAAAATCATCATGATCAACTATTCAAAAAATACACAACCACGATCGTCACGATCGTATTCGCGATCGCCAGCGGGAGCAGGAATTTCCAGCCG
This sequence comes from Acidobacteriota bacterium, assembly GCA_963169175.1. GTDB lineage: Bacteria > Acidobacteriota > Blastocatellia > Pyrinomonadales > Pyrinomonadaceae > OLB17. The sequence goes on from CAUJFK010000051.1 coordinate 3,168, forward strand.
AAATTCATCAACTGGTCGAACCTGAACCGCGGCAGGGTCCCGCGCACCCATATATATAAAAACAGGAAGAAGCAAATCTTGCCGACAAAGGCCGCAAGGCTGACTAGGGCATACGGTACGGAGCCAACCTCAAAGATGTGGCTCAGCCCGGGCACATACCAGCCGCCGAGGAACAGTACCGTGGACATGACCGAAACCGTGAACATGTTCACGTACTCGGCCATAAAGAACAGGGCAAATTTCAGCGCCGAATACTCTGTATGAAAACCCGCAACCAGTTCTGTTTCCGCCTCGGGCAGATCGAACGGCACGCGGTTAGTTTCGGCGAATGCGGCGATCAGAAAAATGACGAATCCGATGATCTGCGGAATAATGAACCATCTGAACGGCGAATTGATCTGCGCGTAGATGATGCCATTTAGATCGAGCGTTCCGGCAAGCATGACAACGCCAAGGATAGACGCTCCCATCGCAAGCTCGTAGCTGATCATCTGCGCCGACGACCGAAGCCCGCCCATCAGTGAATACTTGCTGTTCGACGACCAGCCCGCCAGAGCAATGCCGTAAACGCCGACCGAAGTTATTCCTAAAACATAAAGCACGCCGACGTCTATCTGCGCTATTGTCAGTGGCAGTTGGCGGATTCCTTCACCCAGCCCGTATGGAAGAAAGGTCCAATCGACGGTAGTTATCGGCGGGCCGAACGGGTAAACAACGATCGGAAGCAGGGCACACGTCAACGCGACCATTGGGGCCAGAAAATAGACAAATTTCGTCGATTTATCCGGAACAAGATCTTCCTTGAAGATAAACTTCAGCAGGTCGGCAAACGGCTGCAATACTCCCCACGGCCCCACACGGTTCGGCCCGATACGGCCTTGTATCCAGCCCAGCACCTTGCGCTCCGCAAGCACCGTGTAAGCGACGATCATCAACACGCCCTGAAAGGCGAGCAGGAGAGCGATCGCGTACACGATGAACGGAAATGCAGTTTTTAATAAAGATTCCATTTAGCTATAGAAGTTTTTCGAACGCATCGACCGTTAATCCTGTTTGCCGGATGATCCCGCGAAGTGTTCCTTTTGCTACTTCCTTGTGGTCCGGAACAACTCTCGGCGAAAAGGAGCAATTTCTTGTCGCAGAATAATATGACTTCCTTTCTGCCGGTCGAAGACATAACCAATTTTGCCAAGGGCCTTGACCGTATCCCGCCCAGATACCTGCGGAAGCCTACTCAAGCTGCAACCTCGACGATCTCTTCCATTATCGAGGGTGGCACCGGATCTCCATGTGCTTCAAGGCTCTCAAGATACAACTCGATCGCTTCCTTAATATTTTCAAGCGCCTCTGTTCGCGTAGAGCCTTGAGTCATGCATCCCGGGAGAGCCGGAACCTCTGCAACATACACTCCATCTTCGTCCTGCTCGATCAGTACCCTGTATTTCATGCGATCACTCCGCGATCGGATTCAGCAGCTCGTACCATATCACTCTCTATCCCGTGCTCCGACCGCTGCGGCTTCCGCTATGCCTTCAGGTTTCAGACTGCCGTCCAGATCAAACTGTTCAAGCGGTGCAAGCAATAGATTTGGCGGTTTCGGATTGCCGTGGGCCAGCAGGTGAAACTGCAGCGTCTTGCTTGTCATCGTCGTCAGCCGATGCAGCTTGTGCCCGATCCGCGGCGTAACCGTGACTTTCTCGCCCGGTGTCCCGAGTGCATCAACATTTTCTTTCAGAGCACCGGCCGCGGTCGAGACATCGCGTCCCGCAACAATTGCATGTTTTGCCTGAACAGGATGTGATTCGTCCTTCAATGCTGGATAACGCAGCCCTTCATATGCGGCCACTGCATCGGCCAGCTTTCTAAAAACGCCCGAAGCAGAATGTTCAAGGCCCAGATCGACGCCCATTGCTCGGGCCATCAGATCAGTTATCATCCAGTCCGGCTTTGACTGATGCAGCGGGTCGATCGACAGACGGACGCGTTGGACATTGCCCGCATTGTTCGTGTAAGTGCCGTCAACTTCCGCGAACGACGCAGCCGGCAGAACTACGTCCGCGAACTCGGTTGTTTCGGTTTCGAACAATTCCTGAACGACGACGAGGTCCTTATTCGCCAACAGAGCGGGTTCTTGCAGGCTTCCGGCTATCAGCAATGCCTTTGATCGGGCAGCTACATCGCTCGCGGTCCCGGCATTCGGAAGAATATCGATCGCTCCGACCGAATTGTTATACAGCGGCAGCGGGTGGAGCAGCACGCGGCCTGTGTCGGATGCAAGACTGCCGGCCGCTCCCGCGATCACGGCCTGTGCTGCCGGCGAAAGGTGGCTTGCGGCCATGATTACCAGATCGCCGTCAGTCGCTTCGACAGTGTTTCGGAAAGCGCCCAGCTCCGCCGCATCGATCCCAAGTTTTGCGGCGGCGCTGTTTTCATCAAGGCCGCCGAAAACGAATTGGACGAACGCATCGTACGAGTTTGGTGCGATATGAATGAACTGCGTCGCCGATTGCCGGACGAGGTTGATGGGCGTGTCATTAACGATGATGACCTTTGCCGCGTTGTTGGAGACGGCTTTGCGAATTTGTTTGGCCGTAAATGTTTGTTCCTCTTCCGGTTCACCACCGATCAGGATGATCGTTTTCGCAAAGCGGATGTCGCGATGTGTTGCCAGCGGAGCGCTCAGGTTGGCAAAAAACGCCGACATATCGGCACGGTCATCGACACCGATCGGGCCTTTGGCCGCATCTTCCGCAAAACGGCTAAGGGCAAAAAGGGATTCGTTCGTCAGCCGCGGCGATGCAATGACTCCAACAGATCCCGCACTGGCTTTAAATTTCTCAGCGATCAGTTCAAAAGCCTGGTCCCATGTCGCCGGGATCAGCTTTCCGCCTTTTGCATAACGAATAAGCGGCGTCTTGATCCGGTCGGCGTGATTTATGAACTCATGGCCAAAGCGTGCCTTAACATCAAGGAATTCACCATTTAATCCGTTTACATATCGGTCGCGGGCAACGATTCGATGCACCTTGCCGCCGCGTGTGCCAATGGAGAGCTGCATTCCGTCCGAGCTGTACGTGTCGGTCGAAATGATCTGGTCAAGTTCCCACGGACGTGTCTCGTGCCGATATACCGCATCAAGAATAGTGCCGGTGGGGCATACTTCAACGCAATTGCCGCATTGTGAGCAATCGAGCCAGCCGCCATACATGCCGATGACGGTGACAACACCGCGATTTCCGGCCTCGATCGCATCTTCGCCCATCCATTCAGAGCAAACGCGTGTACATCGCTTGCACAAGATGCAGCGCTGCGGATCATTGGCGATCATCGGCGACCAATATTTATCGGGCTGAACGTTCTTTTTCTCGGTAAACCGTTCTTCGAGGTCGCCCCAGTCGAACGTGACCTCCTGCAGTTCACATTCGCCGCCGCGGTCGCAGACCGGACAATCAAGCGGGTGATTGGCGAGCAGGAATTCGCCCATTGCCCGCTGGATCTTTTCGATCTCGGTGCTTTCAGTGGTGACCACCATGCCGTCCGTGCACTTTATCGCACACGAAGGCTGCAGCTTGGGCATCTTTTCGATGTGGACCAGGCACATTCGGCAGGAGGCCTGCACTTCCAGATCATTGTAGTAGCAGAACGACGGAATATTGAATCCGTTGTCGCGGCACACGTCTATTAGCACGGCGCCTTTTTCAGTTTCATATTCCTCGCCGTTGATCTTAACTTTAATAAGTTCGTTAGACATTTATGCCTGTTCCTGCTCGGTTTTCTTCTTTACCTTTATCTTCGGGGCATCTTCGCCCGAAACAGCCGCAACCTTCGTTCGCGGCGCGGCCGCAACCACTGCTTTACTCGGCTTCTGCCGTGTTTTGCCAAAACTTCCAGCAAAGATCTTGCCGCGACGCGTTCTTTTATCTCCCTTTCCCATTGGTTCCTTACTGCTCCTCTCGATTCAAAATTTGATTCAATTAGTATTTGTGACAAGCCACTTCTTAAAGTCGTCCGGACAACGCTTTATCGCGCTCTGGATCGGCCAGGCAGCGGCATCGGCAAGGGGACAGAAGCTTCTGCCCTCCATGTTGTCGCATATGTCCAGCAGAAGCTTCGCATCTTCAGGCCGGCCGCCGCCTGCGGCGATCCGGTTAAAGATCTTTACGATCCAGTCAGTGCCTTCGCGGCATGGCGTGCACCAGCCGCACGATTCATGCTTGTAAAACTCTGACAAGTTTTTTGTGGACTCCATTACATCGACCGTCTCATCCATGACGATCATTCCGCCCGTTCCAAGGCTGGAGCCCGCCGTTACGAGGCCTTCGTAATCGAGCGTTACGTTCTTTCCAATGATCTGGCCGGCGTTCATTATGTAAACGCTGGACCCGCCGGGGATCACGGCCTTGAGCTTTTTGTCATCGCGAAGCATGCCGCCGCAGTCGTCGAAAATAAACTTTTCCATGTCCGCATAGCCCATTGGAAGTTCATAGACGCCCGGTTTTTTTACGTGTCCGCTGATCGACCACAGCTTTGTGCCGCCCGATTTTTCGGTCCCAAGATCCCGCCAGGCGATGCCGCCCATTTCAAGGATCTGAGGAACGCTTGTCAGTGTCTCAACGTTATTGACCACGGTCGGGCAGGCATATAGGCCCTCGACCGCGGGAAACGGCGGCTTCATCCGCGGGTGGCCGCGAAAGCCTTCGAGGCTGGACAATAAAGCGGTCTCTTCGCCGCAGATATACGCACCGGCCCCCGTGTGGGAATGAATGTCCATGTCAAAGCCGGAGCCAAAAATATTCTTGCCCAAAATACCCGCCGCACGCGCCTCAGCGAGCGCCCGGTCCAGTATATCGATTAGATAATTATATTCGCCGCGAAAATATACATACCCGGTATTAGACCCAAGGGCCCAGCCTGCGATTATCATGCCCTCGATCAATGCGTGCGGATCGTATTCCAAAAGATAGCGATCCTTGAACGATCCCGGTTCGGATTCATCGGCGTTGCAAACCAGGTATTTCGGTTTCGGGTTGTCCTTTGGCACGAAAGACCATTTCATGCCGGACGGGAATCCCGCACCGCCGCGGCCACGAAGAGCGCTCTTTTTTACCTCTTCAATGATATCCGCCGGGGCCATACCAAGCGCCTTTTTGAGCTGAACATACCCGCCGGTGTCCTGATACACCTTTAGCGTGTGCCCGTCCTTCATGCCGACGCGCTTTAATGATAATGGTTCGCAGCCAATTGCTTTGATTTCCATAAACGGAACGCGGACTCACTTGTCCGCAACAAACGCTATATTCCCAGATCTCTGTCGATCACCGCTGTGTCAGTATGCTGCCGAAACGATACGATCTTTCCGTCACGCAACTCCCATTCATGTGCGAATGGCACGGACGTGCTCTTGCCGGTTTTCAGATACTTCCCCGAATAAGTTCCGATCGAAATGACATTTCCGTCACCGCCATCAACGATTTTACTCGGCACGGCGGCGAAGCCTTCCCATTCCGTACCCAGCTTCATGAAAACATTCTCAAGCACTGCGTTCGGGCCATTGTAGGTGCCGCCGTACATAAAGCCTTCGGCTTCGGTCCACGAGATGTTGTCGTCGAACGCCCCTAAAACCGCAGGAACATCGCCTTTGGCAAATGAATCGTAAAGCCCGCGAATAATATCGGCGTTGGTCATATGAGTTTTCGAAATTCTTCTATTGTTATACCGGCATCTTTGATAATTCCACCCATCGTGAGTGCATTTACCGGATTATGGCGAGGAATTGTTATTATCCGTTCGCCATTTGTCATTACTATATGCTTACCCTGTCGTGCGATATGAAAGCCGGCCTTTTCAAGAGCCCTAACGGCGATCAGATGGTTGATGCCGGGAACTTTCGGTATCTAGATCGCGACCTCTACTTCCCGAACGTCCGCGCCCTACAGGTTTTCGTCCAGAACCTCCAGGTATTCCTCGATCGCCGACTTAATGTTCTGCAAGGCTTCCAGCTCGGTCTCACCCTGCGACCAGCAGCCCGGCAGAACAGGGCAGGACACGCTGTAACCTTCATTTGATCGTTGCAAAACTACTTTGTAAAACATCGTATCCGAATGGGCCATTCCTAACGTGCGGGCTAAAGACACGCACTACTTACATGAATTCAAAATCTTATCGACCTTCTCTTTCGTCAGGTCTTCATGAAAATCGTATCCGATCTGCATCATCGGCGCTGTGCCGCAGCTACCGAGGCATTCGACCATCGTTACGGTGAATTTGCCGTCGTCGGTCGTTTCGCCTGGATGGATGCCGAGTTTTGAGCAGATATGATCGGTGATCTCCGGCTCACCCATGATCCGGCACGAGAGCGTTTTGCAGATCTGGATATGGTGACGGCCAACCGGGCGAAGGTTGAACATCGAATAAAATGTCGCCGTCTCCCAGATGTCCGTCACCTCGAGATCGAGGAACTTAGCCAGAAAGTTCACACCCGGATTGTCCACCCAGCCGCGCTCACGCTGGATGATGAGCATCAATATCGGGATCAAAGCCGACCGTTTGCGCTCCGGCGGATACTTTGCCAGATGCTCGTTCATCTCAGCTATGACCTCAGGCGAAAATTCCGCTACTTCCTCGGTGTATGCGACCTGATCCGTAAATGTTGTTGGGGCTGCTGTTGCCACTACTGAACCTTGCCTCCTAACTCTTCGATCGATCTTAGGCGCGTTTCATGATGCATCACGGTTCCTGCAATGCTGTCGACTCTGGCAACCAAGTGATCCAACTTATGCGAGTGTTCGGCGAGCGTCGAACTGTGTTCGGCGAGCGTTCCCTTGATCTCTCTAACATCGGACTGGATCTGATTCACTCCGTACACCAATGTCCCGAGAGTTTTGAAAAGTTCTTCTTCTTGATTTACGGTCATGTGTCAAATCTCGCTATCTGTCAATTTCACCCAAAACAATATCCAAACTCCCAATGATCGCCACGACATCCGCGACCATTTCGCCCTCGGTCATCACTGGCAGGGCCGAGAGATTTACAAAACTTGGCCCGCGAAAGTGTACGCGATCCGGCTTCGGGCCACCGTTGGACTTCATATATACGCCAAGTTCGCCTTTTGAGGCCTCGATCGGCATATAGACCTCGCCCTCGGGCACGTTGAAGCCTTCGGCGACAATTAGGAAGTGGTGGATGAGCGAATCCATATGCTTCCGCATATCGTCGCGGTCGGGAAGAACGACCTTTGGGGCATCGGCCTTGATCGGCCCGGGCTTTAATCGTTCAAGCGCCTGGCGGCAGATCTTGTACGATTCGTTCATCTCGCGCATCCGGACCATAAATCGCGACCATACATCGCCGTCAGTTTCGGTCGGGACCTCGAAATCGTAGGTCTCGTAGCCGCAATAAGGATTATCACGCCGCAGGTCTATATCTACTCCGCTGCCCCGCAGGCACGGGCCGGTCAAGCCCCAGTCAATAGCATCTTCACGCGAGATAACACCGATCCCCATTGTGCGGCTTTGCCAGATCGTGTTTCCGGTCACAAGCGTGTCAAATGTTTCGAGTGCTTCCGGAAAATCATCCAAAAACTGTTTGCATCGACGGTCAAAGCCTGCGGGCAGGTCCATCATCAGCCCGCCAATACGGAAATAGCTTGGCGTCAGGCGCCCGCCTGAGGCGGCCTCGATCAGGTTGAGGATCTTTTCTCTGTGCCGGAAGCAATAAAAGAACACCGACATTGCACCAAGATCGAGGGCGTGCGTCCCAAGCCATACCAAATGCGAGGCAATACGCTGCAACTCGCAGAAAAGGACGCGGATGACTTGAGCGCGTTCCGGTATCTCAAGCTGCAGAAGCTTTTCCCCGGCCATCACATACACGAGGTTATTCCCGAGCGGATTCAGATAATCCATCCGGTCAGTGATGACAATGCCTTGCTGATATTTCTTGTATTCAAAGAGCTTCTCCATTCCGGTGTGGAGATAGCCGATATCCGGAATGGCACGAAGGACCAATTCGCCATCGAGCCGCAAGTCGAGCCTTAGGACGCCGTGCGTGGACGGGTGCTGCGGGCCCATCGAGAGGGTCATTTCCGACTCAAGCGGATTGTCCAGCACCTCGAACTGGCTGGGGATATTGTTGACTGCGGTGCTCATAGTCTGTCGTCGGTCAAACTCTGGTTTAACCATCTTCGCGCCCCAAACTGAAGTTTGGGGGACTTAATTCATGCTGTAGGGCTCATAGCCGCGCAGCGGATAATCCTTTCTCAGCGCATAGCCGTCAAAATCGCTTGGCAGCAGAATGCGGCGGAGGTCCGGGTGATCCTCGAAGATCACACCGACAAGGTCATATGTCTCGCGCTCGTGCCATTCGGCGGTTTTCCAAATGCTCGTCACGCTTTTTACTGACGGATCATCCTCGGACAAAAGCACTTTGAGCCTGAGCCGCTGGTGATGTGTGGTCGAGAAAAGGTGATAGTTGACCTCAAACCTCGGTTCTTCTTCCGGCCCGCGATCAGCGCCGCACAGGTCGGCAAGGAGATCAAAGCCGAGCCCGGTTTTCAGATACAGGCACACCTGAAGTATGTTTTCCCGCGGAACGGTCACCGTCACCTCGCCGAGGGCATCCTTGACCTCTGAAACCCAAGCTGGTCCTTCAGTCTTAAGCTTCGCGACGAACTCGTGAAGTTTATCCGTCATAAGCAAATCAACTTGCCGACGCACCGCAAGCGTGACCAAACCGGCATCTGAGCATTCTATTTCGAAAAACCGTTTGCGCGGTTACGAAGACCGCCGCCGTTCGTGCCGCGACGGAACCGTGTATGGCCGCGACGTAAGATCCTGTGCGACTTCGATCTCCGTTTCACGCTCAAGGGCCGTACCTTCGGTCACCGGCAGCGTTCCCGGCACCTTCGACACGCGCGATTCTTTTTCAAACGTGTCGCGGCGGTCTTTGACCGATTCATTCATTATCTTGTCCTGCAGCATCATGATCGCATGGACAAGCATTTCGGGCCGAGGCGGGCAGCCCGGCACGTAAATATCTACGGGAACGACCTTATCGACGCCCTGGACTATCGCATAATTATCAAAAACACCGCCGGAGGTTGCACAAGCGCCCATAGAAATCACCCATTTCGGCTCCGGCATCTGATCATAAATGCGTCGAAGGACCGGTGCCATCTTGCGCGATACACGTCCGGAAACGATCATGACATCCGCCTGACGCGGCGACGCCCGAAAGGTTTCGGCGCCGAAACGCGACAGATCGTTGCGGGCGGAGACGGTGTTCATCATCTCGATCGCACAGCATGCCAAGCCAAACGTGGCCGGCCAGATGCTCGACTTTCGTGCCCAGTTGATCACCGCGTCCAGCTTGACCGTAACAACGTCAGGCAGCGATTCGAACAATTTATTCTCTAATCCCATAACAGAATTTGGATGAGATTGCCGGTGACATCGACCACCGCAGTTTTCAGGCCGCGGCCTTAAGCCTTGCCTCGCGCCTTTCTTTTGCCAGCGCCTTTGCCTCGACACGCGCCTCGGCACGAGCTTGGAGGCCCCAATCGAATGTGCCTTTCTTCCAGACGTAAATGTAACCAATAACAAGGGTTGCGATAAAGATCAGTATTTCTATAAGAGCGATCGTTCCATACTGTACGCCGGTGGAGACTTCGGCCCGCAGCAGGCTTTTAAACGCGACCGCAAACGGCACCAAAAAAAGGACCTCGATATCGAACAGCAGAAATATGACGGCAACCGTATAGAATTTGATCGAGTAACGGTCGCGTGCGCTGCCTACGGGATCCTTGCCGCACTCGTACGGCATTAACTTTGTTGCAGTGCGTTTTCGCGGGCCGATCAATTGTGTTACCAGGAGCTGGCTGGTCGCAAAGCCCACCGCGATCAGGAACATGATCCCGATCGGGGCATACTCGATCAAATTGAATTGGGACATCAAAACCTCTTCTCCACGGTACAAGGATCGCGCGGTCTTGCTCAAAAATGACCCAAATGACTAAAAAAGGGGGGATTTTTGCAGCAAAGTAAATCGTAAGTTAACCCTGTAGTACTGTCAAGGCAGTGCGAATTTGGGCGGGACATTAGTTTGGAATAGTACGCTGAATTCTCTTTATTTGTGCCGCACAACTTGGGTTTGCATTCGGTGTGATTAAAACGGGACCTAAAAACAGCGAACAATTAGGTTGAACCAATTTTCGTCTTGGCGTTTCTCTGCGGTCTTTGCGAGACTACGGGAAACCGGGCTTTATCTCAAGCAAAGCTCGCCAAGAGCGCAAATAGACGCGAAGTAAAATACCCACCACCGCGAGGTCAGGACACGACCGAATGCCGAAAGCTGCCGAAATTTATTGACCGAAAAAGCGGGTTATGCTAGTTTTTAATAGGCAGGCTCGCCGTTTTTCTCTTCGCAGACATCTTTCCCGCGCAAAAGCCACACTTGTGATAACCGGTTTTAATACAGACATCGAGTACGGTGGCGTGGTCTACCACGTTCAGACCGAAGATAAGGGGATGAAACGGCCCGTTATCGTGTCGTTGGTGTATAACGGCGGTACTATACTCGCGAGCAAGCGTTCGCCGTATGAGGACCTTCTCAAGGCGAATTTCAGCGAGACTGCCCTGGCCGAGCGTTTGAATAAACAGCACAGGCTTATCTGTGCGGCCGTACAGGCCGGGCGCATTGACGATCTCAAAAAGATGACGGCCCGTGAAGCCGCCGTCCGAAATCAACCGGCCGTTCCGGCAGAAGCTCCGCCGGTCCCGGCCCCGAACGAGGCCCTTTTGAGCCCCGACCCATCAACGGCTGAACCACGCCCGTCCAAGCCTGCGGCAGCTTCGCTGGTGGAATTTACCGAACGCGAAAGCCCGATCCCCAAGCCTGTTGCCTCGGCCACGGACGAGATTGACGATATTGGCCTGATCGACGAGCCGATAATAGAGGCCGTGACCATAATCGAGGATGACATATTGCTCATACCCGACGATGCGGTCGAGATAATAGGCGAACCGGCATTCATCGAGCGTCCCGGACACAACAAATTATGTATCGAGATACTCGGAGATGCCCGTTTCAAGGGTGGGGAACGCAAAACCGTCAGTTTTATGGTGAGCCGGGGCACGTCAAGGAAGGTTGTTTCCGGGGCCGAGATAATGGTCAAGATCCTTGGGTCCAGCTTCAGGCCGGTGATATTTCACGCCCTGACCGATGAGAACGGCGTTGCGGCGATCAATTTGCAGCTGCCGAGCTTTACCACGGGCCGGGCTGCTTTTTTGGTCCGAGCCATCAACGGAGGCGAAGAGACCGAAGTTCGCCGTTCGATCGCCCACGGACAACATAGCTTCATTTGAATAAACCGCTCTGCTGTCGGAAAATTGAGACAGCGGAAATGAATATTTTATTAAACGGTGAAACGCGGGACGTGCCTGACGAGATAAATCTCGATCAGCTTCTTGAACAGCTTTCGCTGCCGTCGCAGCGCGTTGCGGTAGAGTTGAACAAAACAGTCGTTCGCAGGGCGGATTGGACGACGACGAAGGTTTGTGATTCGGACACCATTGAAGTGATCCATTTTGTCGGCGGAGGTTAGCCGGGGCGGAATGGTTAAAACATTCTGCAGCGTGATGTTGTGACACATCCAAGGCCGGGACCACGAAATGTACGAAGCAGGACACGAAAATTCACGAAATAAGATCCTCTTGAGAAGGTTGCTATCTTGAATAGCCCATGGGGAGAACCCGGTCGCTATTGCTCGCGGTTCTGACAAGGCGGGCCTATCGGGTAGAATATACCTACGCTTATGTCAGACATTTTTACACTTGCCGGACGCGAATTTCGTTCGCGGCTTATAATCGGAACAGGGAAATACCGCTCACACGATGAGATGAAGGCGGCGCATAAGGCGTCAGGAGCCGACATGGTGACCGTCGCCGTCAACCGCGTGCCGCTTGACCGAAAGACCGAATCGTTCCTTGACCATCTCGATCCGTCGATGCACATTCTGCCGAACACCGCCGGGTGTTACGATGCAGATCATGCCATTCGTACCGCGCGTCTCGCCCGCGAAGCTCTCGAGACCGATTGGATCAAACTTGAGGTGATCGGCGACCCGATAACACTGTTGCCGGACAATGAGCAAACGCTCGAAGCCGCAAGAGTTCTCGTAAACGAAGGCTTTATCGTTCTGCCGTATTTCACTGACGATCTGATAATGGCGAAGAAACTGCTCGATGCTGGCTGTCCGGCCGTTATGCCGCTTGCCGCCCCGATCGGTTCGGGCATGGGCGTGCAAAATCCCGCAAACCTGAAAATAATGCGCGAGCAGTTGCCCGATGCGACGATCATTGTCGATGCCGGTGTCGGCGTGCCATCCGACGCGGCGATAGCGATGGAACTCGGCGCCGACGCGATCCTAATGAACACCGCCATTGCCGAATCTCGCGAACCCGAGCAAATGGCTACCGCTATGAAGCTTGCCGTCGAAGCTGGAAGGCTTGCATATCTTGCAGGCAGAATGCCTAAGCGATTGTATGCGTCGGCATCAAGCCCGATAGAGGGAGCGATACGATAGACTGTTCCGCTATAGTGCTATTATACGCTCGCTAGCTATGTTGAGAACACTTACAGCAACAATTTGGCGCGAGGAAGACGGTTATGTATCGCTGTGCCCGAAACTCGACATCGCAAGCCAGGGAGGCACAGTCGAAGAGGCAAGAGCAAACTTAAGAGAAGCCGTCGAGTTGTTCTTCGAAGCCGCTCACCCTAGCGAACTCGCCAACCGCCTGAATTCCGAGGTCTACATAACCCCGTTGGAGGTTGAAATTGAAGCGGCTGCATAGGCTCTCCGGCCGTGAAGTCTGCAAGATCTTGTCGCGTAACGGGTTTGACCAGGTGCGTCAGAAAGGCAGTCATGTGATCATGCAGAAGTTGGTTCCCGGCTCATCGATCTCCGTTCCGGTTCCAATGCACTCCGAAATACGGGTCGGCACACTTCAATCAATGATTCGCCTATCGGAGTTCCGAGAACTGATTTTGAAGTCGAGGGACTTAATTAAATCGAGGCGAAGCCAAATAAACCATGAATGTTGATATAGATTCCCTGTATCAGGCTCAATGGGTGGAGTATCGGCGTTATTGGCGGAACGTTTGGCTAAGCGTTTTGGGATTCATCCCGGCCATAATCTTGTTTCCGCCTATGGCGAGTAGCCTGCGTCTTCCGGCTACTGTTTTTGGGATCAATCTTCTTTTCATCGGTGTTGTTCTATGGCTTCCCGTTATTGCATACTTCTTCTGGCATCTGACTCGCTGGCGTTGTCCGCATTGCCACAAACCATTCCACATGTCGGCAGTCGGATTCACTGGAGTCTTCAACGTGACCTGTAGGAATTGCGGTATCTCCAAATACGCAGGATCGGATTTGGATCGTGGTTGGTCATCCCGACTATGGTCGCGCGAACTTTCTAAAGGTCGAACTCCGCAAGGATCGGCAGATGATCGGAAGCAATAAGGGCCGTACGGCTGCGATGAAGATTCGCATTTCTTAATTTAAAACTCTCATCAAAATAAACGTTATCCAGATGCACAAGCGGCAGGATGCCGGGGAAGGTCCGCGCCCGACCAAGATGCAGGCGGGGATCGACGCTTTTGAAGTTTGATCTGAACATCCTCGTCGTCACGCCGTTTATCCACTCGTTGAAATCTCCCGCGACGATTCGGCGACCAATGAACTCGGGGTTGTCGAGGACGTGTACAGCAAGCATTTTGTGGACCTGCTTGCGGCGTTCGAAAAACGACGTGCCCATGTGAACGTTTACGAAATGAAGCTCCTCGCCATTGACCAGGATCGTTGAACGCAGACAGCCGCGCGGTTCGTATTTTTTAATGCTGATGTCGAAATTTTGATGATGTTCGATCGGGAAGCGGCTTAGGATGGCATTGCCGTAATCGCCTCCGTTCAACCGGCGATTCTCGCCCAATCGGAAATCCATTCCAAGTTCGCGGGCAATGAACTTTGCCTGATGATCGCGTTCATTTAGATGTGACCGGCAGAGGACCTCCTGCATCGCCACCACGTCCGCGTCAACCTCACGCAGTACGTCAACGATCCGCTCAGGCGAATATTTCCGGTCGATGCCGACGCATTTGTGAATGTTGTATGTTGCGACCTTGAACGTGTTCATTCGTATTTCCGATAGCTTTGGATGGCTTTAATAAGGGTCGGGATGGCTAAAAGCAGCAGCAGGACCACGATCGGGATGGATGCGCCGCGCGGGAAAATGATCAGCAATAGAGCAAAGCCAAGCAATAGTCCGCCTCCGATAAATAACAGCCGGGCTTCGGCCGCGCCGAGCGGGGCCTGGCGGGCAAGCGCGGTGCCTATGGATGTTGCGGCATTTAGCGCATTGGCTGTTGCCTTGCGCACACTTCCGCCTCCTTTTCTCGTCCTTTTCCTTTGCTTTGGCGTTTTAGATCTCGATCCGGTGGTCAGAGACAGGACGATCTCCGTTGAATTCTGCAGATCGTGCAGGAACATTTCCTGCATCCGCTGACCAAAGCCCTCATCCTCGACGAGCACATCCATCTCATAATTCCCAAACCAACTGGCGATATTCAGATTTGTCGAGCCAACTCTTGAAATTCGGCCATCGAACACCGCTGTCTTGGCATGCATCATTGGCCCGTTCCATTCGAACACGCGGACGCCCGCCTCAAGCAGCGGCCGGTAGGTTGAGCGTGTTGTATCGCGGATAATGCCGATGTCGGTTCCCTGCGGCACAAGGATGCGCACATCGACGCCATCGGCCGCCGCATCTTTTAGGTTTTGCAGATATGACGGAATGCCGATGAAATAGGCGTCGGTCAGCCACATTGATTCGCGGGACGCAACCGCAAGGACCTGGTCTGCCCGGTAAACATTCGCTGCCCCGGGAACGCTCGCAATAACGCGAACCGCGATGTTTCCTGCCGCTCTCGATGATCGCCCTCGCTGGGCAGGTTCTTTTTGTTCGAGCTTCGTGCCAAGCGTGCCCCAAACGTTTGCGAACGCCTCCTCGACCAGGCTGACCGCGGGGCCGGCCAATTGAACGCCCGTATCACGCCATCCCGGAACATCCTGGTCCGAATAGCCGACCCAGTCCTGCCCAACGCAAAGGCCTGAAACAAATGCGGTCTCTCCGTCAACGACCATTGTCTTGCGATGATCGCGGCTAAAAATAGCAAGTGGATCCATCAGGCTCGGCGGGTTATAGCAGCGGACCTCAACGCCGTTCTCACGCAGGTGCCGCCAGAATCGACGCGACGTTTTTCCAAAACCGCCAAGCCAATCATAGATAAGTTTTACGTCAACGCCTTCCTTCGCCTTTTTGATCAGCGCATCGGCAAACATGCGACCCTGCTCATCATCGTGGATAATGTAACTTTCGAATAGTATGCGGTTTTTGGCGGACTCGACCGCGGCCAGCCATGCGGGGTAGTTTTCAGCCGCATTGACCAGAAGCTGAACGTCGTTCCCTGTGATCAACTCGGCCCCGGTCACGCGCTCGATCGATTCATCGACGTGGTCCTTGTCGGTCACCGGAAGATCGATGTTCAATGTGTGCGGATTTGCGACTTTGGTTGTCATACCGAGCGTTTACTTGAATTATACAGTTTACCGGTTTTTTGCCAGAATGATCTGTGGGGCTGTTGAGCGTTATGAACTTAAAGATCTTGTTTTTCGGGGCAACGGCTGACGCGGCCGGATCAAGGGAAATTGAACTCCAGACGGGCGGGAACTTGACGGTTGAAAGGCTGGCACGTGATCTGACCCGGGAATACCCTGCCCTTTCAAAACTCAAGCTGCTGATCGCGGTCAACGAAGAGTATGCCGAAGCGGAAAGCGATCTCAGTGACGGCGACAAGATCGCTGTTTTCACCGCGGTATCCGGCGGCTGAGTTGTCGGGTATAATGCTTTCGAAAGAATGACTGAAAAGCAGTTCTACGATTGGCAAACTCTCGGCGGCACCGACGATGTGATGCGGTTTGTAAACGCATTGGAATCGGCGGACATACTTTGGTGCGCCATCGGCGGCGTTGCCGTGAACCATTGGGCCGCCGAACAGATGGTGACGCTCGATGTAGATTTTGTCGTTGCGGCGGATTCGATCGAGAAGGCTGAGAAAGCTCTTCTTGATGCCGGCTTTACCGCGGAACGGTTCGACTGGTCGATCAATTTTAAGGGAACCTCAAAGGTCGGCATCCAACTTATGACCGAGGGTTCGTACCGCGATTTTGCTGAACGCGGTGTCGCTGCGGACGTCCATGGGATTCTGCTTCGCGTCGCAAGCCTCGAAGACACGCTGACGGGGAAGGTCAGAGCCTGGAGCGATCCAACCCGCCGTCAGAGCAAACGCCTGAAGGACCTCGCCGATATTGCGCGGCTTGTTGAATCGCATCCTGAGCTCTGGGAACGGTTGAATGACGAACTCCGGTCACAGATCGAACGGCCCCAAAGTTAAGATTTTTCTCTATGGCTTTCGCTCAAACCACTGAACATTCTCTTGATTTTGCCGAGCTTACGACGGGCCCCATCGATATCACATCGGTTGCCCGGCGGGTAGTGCCGCCGACGTGTGGGGCGACGGTGACGCTTGACGGTTATGCGCGCGGGCTTACGAAGGACAAAGCGACCGGAGAAATACGCAAAACGGATCATCTGGTCTACGAAGCATACGAACCGATGGCGGTCAAAGAGATGTACAAACTGATAGAACAGGCAAAACAGCAGTTCGAGATAGCGAATATCGGCATTGTCCATCGGCTTGGGAAACTTGAGATCGGCGAGACGAGCGTAGTCATCTCGGTCGCCGCCCCGCACCGCAAGCCAGCCTTCGCCGCCTGCGAATGGATCATCCGTGAACTAAAACGTACTGTTCCGATCTGGAAAAAAGAGGTTTACGCCGACGGGGAAGTTTGGGTCGAAGGCGCCGAGTAACCGTTTACCGAAGACCGCACCCCAAAAGAGGCAATACGCAGGTTCTTTTCGTGATCTTCGTGTTTTTGTTCGTGGGTTTCGTGGTTAAGATATTCGTCATACCACGAAACTCACGAAACGAAAACACGAACCTCACGAAAAAGAAGCTGCATACCAGAACGTCAGGCAAGTGCTCATTCTTCGGCAAGCCCGCAAATTTCCATTTCGGCCCTTTTGGCGATCTGGTCAAAATGCTCTTCCAGTGCAGGGTTGATGCCGCGAAGGCCCGCGACGACTGAAATGCCCCACTCGACATACTCACGCCGGCGTTGATCGTCCCAATCACTTGGAGGCCGTTCAAGAATGTCGGTTATATTGCTGATCTTGTCGGCAAGCTTTACGAGCTTGGCACCGGGCGAAAGGTGCGGGGCATGTTCGACTTGAAGGCGTTTTCGTTGGTGTTTTGGAAGCAATTTGTCATCGGTCACCTCCATTACGATGTCGGCAACAGCCGTTCCGAAGCGGGATTCGAGTTCGCTTTGCGTGGTCGCGGTGTCCTCAACGGTGTCGTGAAGAAGGGCGGCCGTAAGGATGTTGATATCATCAACGGCGCCGACCGAGATCAGGAGATTTGCGACTTCGAGCGGGTGGTTGATGTAAGGTTCGCCGTCCTTGCCTTTTCTTTTCTGCCCGGAGTGATTTCTTGCCGCGAACGCGGCCGCATCCAATAATCGTTTTTCGTTGTCCATCTTCAAGTATTGGCAGAAAATAATACACAGGTCAAAGCGATATCACCCTGACCTTTGCCTTGTATGACCGGCCTGTTACTTGATCACTTCGATCGTTATCGATTGATGTCCGCTGATCAGAAATTCCGCCGGCGGGACTTCGGTTTCGCTGACGACGGTCTGCACGACCGGTTTAATTCCGCCCGCCGTCCGTTCGTTGTTCAACGTTGCAAGCACCGAAGGCGGCAGGTTAGGCATTTCACTTGAACCGATAATGGCTCCCCGCGTCGTCCTGGCGGTCTGTACGTAAAGGCGGTCTGAGAGTTTTACGCGGTTGATGTTGCGGACAAGATCGGCCAGGTCGCTTGGAACAAACTGCTGCGCGGCCGAATCTTTTTGTATCGCAAAGCCGTCACCGACATTGATCGACAAGGGCCCGACCGGCGTATCCGACGGGATCTTGACCGGTATCCGCTGGACGAATATACGCCCAGACTGCGTTCGCGCATATGCCTGGACCTCCACCGTTTCACCGGCCGCGGCCTGTGTCCGGTCAACCGATATCCTTTGAAGCACACCCGTCCTACTGCCATCGACCGATGCCAAATTTACCTCAATGCCCGTAATATCCAGATCGGCGAAATTGCTTTGCATCAGGGCCTGAACGGGTGCTGCAACGGCCGCGGCTGCAAGCTGGGTGGCAGCGCTTCCGGCAAACCGGCGATTCAGCTTAATAGATTCCTGCCCCTTCAACCTGATCTCGCCGGAAACCTCGACCATCGTATCGCCGAGGCTGCGTTCCCGAGCGATGATGGTGTTATATATCGACATATTGACGAGCAGCGGTGTTAGAAAATCATCGCGCGTTACCTCCACCTCGATCGTCTCCGACAGTCCGCGGCTGGTCCTTACATTCAATTTCACCGGCACCATTTTCGGGGCCTGGCCAAGGCTCCCGTAAACACCTGTTGCCCGGTCCTGCGTCATTGCACCGACCATTGCATCCGGCACGGCTATCTTGAATGAGTTATTCAGGTTAGGAACAACGGTCACAACGTGCGATTCGGACATCGGCAGGTCCGACGTCCCCAGGCTGAGGAACGGGTGCCCAAACGCGTAGATCTTTTCGCCGTCGCGGAAGGTTACCGTGCCGGCCGCGTTTATGCTGTAATCCCCGCGTGTCAGCTGCATCGAAACCGATGTGCCGCCAACCAGCGTTTTCTCGGTCGCTTTCTTTAGCGGTGTGATCGGTGCCGAACCGCCTGCCGTCGCTACCGGAAGCAGGCCTGCCTCCAGCAGCCGGGGCCCAAATACATCGAGTGTCTGCTGCGAAAATCCGGTAAAGGTGACCGGTGTGGCGATACGCTGAAACGATTGTCCCGCCACCGCCATCAGGGCCGAGTTAGGCGACATTCCTGAGGCAAGGCCGCTTGAGGCAAGTTTTGGCATTTCGACAGGAAAGGCCGATGCGGACAGCTCAGAAAATGAAAAGGCGCGACGTTCTGTTTTTGTTCTGCCTTCAAGGTCCACCTTTTGCTCGAACATGGAGATCATCTGTTCGATAGGAGTTATCCCGCAGATCGGCTCTTTTGCAAAAGGAAAGCTGTATGAGATGGCACCGACCAATTTTCCATCGATATAAACAGGCGAACCGGACATTCCGGCAAAAACGGCGGTTCGCTCGGCCTGGCCACCGCTTAGGCGGCCGATGATTAAGTCCTGTTTCGGCCCGACGCCGCCCGGAAGCACGCCTAATATCTCGACATTGAACGCTTCAGGCTCAGTTCCGTGAAAGACCGTCCATGCTGTGCCGCGCATGCCTTCTTTTACCGATGAGAGCGGCAAATAGCGGGCCGAACCCGTTGAG
Organism: Acidobacteriota bacterium; assembly: GCA_963169175.1. Classification (GTDB taxonomy): domain Bacteria; phylum Acidobacteriota; class Blastocatellia; order Pyrinomonadales; family Pyrinomonadaceae; genus OLB17. The sequence goes on from CAUJFK010000051.1 coordinate 22,724, forward strand.
CCGCCGTTTGCAGCGGCGCTTGATGCGGCACCCTGGCCAAATGCGGCCGAAAAAAGTAACGGTAGAACGAGGCAGGCGGCGATCAATCTCACGTTTATCATTGTTAAAAACATCTTTCAACTCAGCGGCGTTTATGGTATCATTTTGGTCGGCACATCTGAAGGTTTTTTCTTCGTCCGTACCTGTTAGACACGCATCCACCTTTTTCCGTTGCAATCTCCCTGGTTCATTCTGTCCTATGGCAAAGTCTACCCGCCTTTTGAAGAGCTTTTACAAGCTGCTTTTCCCGATCGTACTTCTGCTCCTTGTTGCCGCGGGAGGTGCCTCTGTGTATCTTACATACGAATCATCGCATCCTGTGAGGTCCGCATATCTTGTCACGCCTGACAGGTACGGCTGGCTAAGTGCCCGCGGTGCACAGGTGACCGACGAGACCTGGACAAATCGCGATGGTACATCTGCCCGCGGATGGCTTCTTCGAGGGTCGCAAGACGCGCCGGCGGTGATCCTTTTACATAAATACGGGGCCGACCGGTCACACGTTCTCAATCTTGGAGTCAAGCTGAATGAGGCAACGAACTTTACCGTTCTGATGCCCGACCAGCGCGGCCATGGCCCGAACCCGGCGGTCCCATACACATCATTTGGCGGATGCGAATCGACGGATACAACGGCCGCGATCGCGTTTTTGCATGGGCTAAAGAACGAGTCGCAGGCCGCGATAGTCGGTAAGGATATCGGGATCTATGGGCTTGAAATGGGATCGCTTGCGGCCCTGAATGCCGCCGCGGATGACGAAGCTGTAAAGGCGATCGTGCTTGATTCCGTACCAGCCGATTCGGACAGCCTAGTTGCGTCGGTCATTGACAGGCGCTTTCCGTTTGCGAGTTCTATTACTTCTCGCCTCGGGCAGCTCGGTTCATATGGGTATTTTTATGAGGGCTGCTATTCGCGTGTACCTGTTTGCGATTCAGCCAGGCGCGTTGCCAACCGCAAAGCATTGCTCCTCGCGGGAACGGATATCCCGGAATTTCAGGAGTCAACCTCCAAACTAAGCAAATGCTTTCCAAATTCGACGACAACCCAGGCAAACACGGCGCTCAGCCCTTCCGGGTTCAGCGTCATAAACGGTTCAATACCTGTTTCCGAATCATACGACCAGCGGGTGATCGAGTTTTTCCGCACATCACTCGGTGAACCGATGATGGTCGCCGCGGAACCCGCACAGAATTGATCGACATTCGGCTCGAGACCTAGAGATCTATTTTCGATTTTGAGTGCCCGTTGTGTTGGGCTACCTTGTGGATAGCCGCGCTTTCTTCCATTCGGCCGACGGCTGACCTGAGAATGTCCCGGAGCCTGTCAAACCGGTCCAGCGTGCTTTCCAGCTTGAGCAGGCCGTATTTTACTTCGTTATCAAAACTGAAGGCGGCCGACACTGCAAACGAGAGCCGTTCCGGGTCAGACCGCTGGAGTTCGGGAAATTGGCCGCGGCTGCCGCTTAGGTCAAATGCGGCACGCGCAACGCGTTCGAAAAGGCCGAATATTTCTTCAGCGGCCGTCGCGAGGGCGGTCTCATCTTCTTTTGCATACTCTAAAAATTCGACCGCGGCCGTCAGATACGGTTTTCCGAGATCGACGAATTCCAAAATTCGGTAGCGAATAACACCGAGAGTTTTGATGTTCGAACGTCCATCCGGCACCGGCTGCACCTCATGGACCTCGGCGACGCAGCCGATCGAGCCTATCTCTGGCCGGTCAAGGCCGGCCGTGTCAGTCTCAAGCAGTGAAATCCCGAACATCTTGTGTTCCTGCTCGATGTCCGTGAGCATCTGCTTATATCTTGGTTCAAAGATATGAAGCGGAAGCAGCTCGCCGGGCAAAAGGACAAGCGGGAGCGGAAACACCGGAATATGTTTCAGAGATTCAACTTTCTGTGCAGCGTCTGACATAGCGAGGGTTCAGGAAGTAGTGCCAGCCGCTGGCTCAGGCTGCAATGTGCTTGCTTGACCGGGCGTTTCATCGTCCGCCGTGATCGTCCTTTCATCCGGTGCATCGAGTTCTATGCCGATCAGGTCCGCAATCTTTTCCGGTGACTCGTCGCTCAGGGCCTGGCGTTTTACGCCCACTATCAGCCGGGCCATCTGCGCGCTTCTTGACTTAAAGCGGTTGTCCCGAAAAACAAGGTCTTCGATCACCCGGCGTTCACGCACGTCGCGGCCTGAATCTTCATCGAGATCTTCCGCGACCGCGTATTCGACCGGTGATGTGTGATTCTTTAATCGAACGTGCAGTGCTCCGATGATCTTTCGGGCTTCGTCGCGGATCTTTTGCAGCTCAAGCAGAGAGTTTGGAATGCCGAGCCTGCCCGCAAGCGTAATTTCGACTATTGGCTCCGGCTGCCCTTCTTCCGCACGTCGGCCCTGGTTGTTGACCATTTCCAAAACAGCATCGGTGATCTTCGCGGCATCGTCGAAATGATCTACGTCGAACCGAAGCCGCTGAAATGGACGCTGATGATATTCATCAATATGCGTGGCATTGACGTTATTTGCCTCATCGACCTCGACCAGGTACACACCGCGCGTTTCGCGATATTCATTGATGCTCGTTACCTCGATCGATCCGGGATTGAACGCCCAGTTGTCGATCTCATAATTCATATGCGTATGGCCAAGGCCGACATACTCGGTCACCGCCTTTAACTCTTTCAGCGTTGCGACCGATATTGCGGGCATCGGGTGCGCTTGATGTCCTTCGACGTCGGTGTGCAGCATCAGAATGTGAAAAGCCCCGTCACGGCGGTTCTCTCTTATGCCGTCAACCAGCATCGGTATCGCCCAGTTGGCCGCCGCGCCGTACCAGTGTGAGCCGAATATCCGAGCACGGCCGATGTCAATAAAACCGCCGCGTATTTCGTCCTTATTCCAGGGCCGATACACCATCCGGCCCTCGTCGTTTACCGGCTCAAGCAAATAAAGCAGGTTCCAATTTGCCAGGCTTCGAAGCCAGCTGTACTCGCTGTCGGTGTGCTTCTGATCGTGGTTGCCTTCGATGGCGACGACCGGAATGCCGGCCTCTTTCATCATGTTCAGGCCCGCCACCGCATAGTTCATCGTCTCCGGCGGAACACTCCGTTTGTGAAAGAAATCGCCGCACATAATGACGAAATCCACGCTCTCATCAATTGCATATTTCCGAAGTACGTCGAACCACGCGTTAAAAAAATCGCGCGGGCTTTCGGGCAGATGATACCGCGTACAGCCCAAGTGCACATCGGAAATATGCAGAAACTTCATTAGCCAGATTTTACCACAGAGACACCGAGGCACAGAGGACATGCACAGACGAAGCCTGCTTGGCTGATATGCACAGTTGCGTGTGGTAAATTACCTTTCATGGACAAGACCGTATTGATCACTGGGGCATCGAGCGGCATTGGGCTGCATACTGCGAAGCTGTTTCAAACGAAGAACTGGAAAGTTGCGGCGACGATGCGTCAGCCTGAGAACGCTGACGAATTGCAGAGGATCGTAGATGTCGAATGTTTCCGTCTGGACGTGACCGATGTCGATTCGATCCGAGCGGCGATCGGGGCAACGCTCGAAAGGTTCGGCCGGATAGATGCGGTCGTCAATAACGCAGGTTATGGCTTGCTCGGGCCCTTCGAGGCCTCATCCGATGAACAGATCCGGCGGCAATTCGAGGCCAATGTTTTTGGGACAATGAATGTTTGCCGCGAGATAATTCCGTATTTCCGAGAACGAAAGGGCGGGCATATAGTCAACATCGCCTCAATGGGCGGGCGGACCGTTTTTCCGTTTTCGAGCGTTTACAATGCCACAAAATGGGCGGTCGAAGGATTTTCAGAGTCCCTGCAATATGAGCTTGATCCGTTCAACGTCCGACTGAAGATCATTGAGCCGGGCCCGATCAATACCGATTTTTACGGCCGCTCACAGGAAGTGGCGAGAAAGGGAAGCCTCTCGAGCTACGATCACTATGTTTCGCGATTCATATCGTTTATGAACAAGGCGGGCGGCGAGGCCCCGGATGGTTCGATCGTCGCGCAGGCGATCTATGACGCTGTTACGGACGGATCGCGGAAGCTTCGCTATCCAGTGAACACCAAGGGCCTGCTTTTTCTTCGCAGCATTTTGCCAAGTTCCGCTTATCGGCTTGTAACAAAAACGATCTTCCTCAGATAGCGGCCGATCACTTTGCGCTTGCCGCTGAAAGCCTGGAGCGGCCGAGTTCGCTCAGGATCGGTGCCAACTGATCGAGGATCTTGTCGTGGGCAACGCCATTTGAAGCGACAATGCCGTTGAGATTCAGCACGTTGTCGAGATCGTATCGAAACGTGTCGCCAAAAAGGTCGGTCACACGGCCGCCGGCTTCTTCAAGAATGATCTGTGGGCCGCAGGTGTCCCAAAATTTGGTCCTGTGCGAAAGATGGATGTACAGGTCACACGCTTGCTCGGCGATCATTCCTATTTTTACCCCGACCGAGCCTCGGCCAACCTCTTGTCTTAAGCCGAGGTCCTTTATTATCCGCGACATTTTCGGGCTTCGATGATCGCGCGAGGCGGCAATATTCATTTGCGCAAGATCTGTATTGCCCGAAACATGCAGCCGTTCAGGCTCCGCATCGCCCCTGACCACAAAGGTACCGTCGCCTTTCGAGGCAAAGTACAAAATTTGATGGGCCGGAAGATAAACGACACCGATGATCGGACTGCCGCCTTCCGCAAGCCCGATCTGCACGGCAAAATCACCGTCTTTTTTAATGAATCCCGCGGTCCCGTCGATCGGGTCGATTATCCAAACACGGTCGCTGGCCAGGCGTTCTACCGACTTGTCCACCTCTTCCTCAGAAAGGATCGCGTCGTTGGGGAAAAGTTCGGCAAGGCCTTCGACAATGATGCGGCTCGCCTCGCGGTCTGCTTCCGTTACAGGCTCGGAGCGCTGGTCCAGCCCGATCTTGCTTTCGGAAATGATATCGAGTGCGTAATGTTCAAGAATGGCCGCTCCGGCCTTTCGAGCAATGGCAATGGCGGCTTCGAGTTCAGCTGATCGCATTA
>CAUJFK010000052.1 GCA_963169175.1 Acidobacteriota bacterium
ACCGGACGACGGGTCGATCGAACTCTACGGCAAACGTATATCCTACGAACTCCAGGACCGCATCGGCTATCTACCCGAAGAACGCGGGCTGTATAAGAAACTGAAGGTGGCTGACCAACTTCGGTATTTCGCGGAATTAAAAGGAGTTTCTGGTTCTGTCGCCGAAAAGAAGATCGACTTTTGGCTCGAAAGAATGAACCTGGCCGAGTGGAAAAATAAAAAGACAACCGACCTGTCAAAGGGAATGCAGCAAAAGATACAGTTCATTTCGACGGTTCTGCACGACCCAGATCTTCTTATCCTCGATGAGCCATTCTCCGGCCTTGATCCAGTTAACGTCGAATTTATGATCGATGTCTTGTCTGAGTTTAGGAACAAAGAGAAAACGGTCATCTTCTCGACTCACCTGATGTCCACCGCCGAACGGCTCTGCCATGACATCCTGCTGATCAATAAGGCTCGAAAGGTTTTAGGCGGCAGCCTCCGTGATGTGAAGGAAAGCTACGGTTTGAATCTGATCAGCTTCCGAGGTACCGGGGCCGAGAAAGTACTGGCAGACCGAAGCCTGATCGATAAAATAGCGTCGCATGCGGACGAAGAGGAGCTGCACCTCGCCGCCGGAGTCGATCCGCAGCGGCTGCTAAAAGTCCTGATCGAGGCCGGTGCAAATGTGACGAAATTCGAAATAACCGAACCGAGTTTGAACGATATTTTTATCGAGAAGGTGGGTGCTTCGGACTCAGGCGAGGATGTATGAAAACGGCTGCTGACATCGGCACTGCAGACGACGGTCCTTGCTCAACATATTCGCCGCTTTTCATCGTCTTCAGTGTGGCAAACAGTCCAATAAACAATGAAAAAATTTCTCGCCATCGTTAAACATGAATACAAACGGGTGGTCCTCAAATGGTCCTTTCTGATCAGTACGCTTTTACTTCCGTTCCTTGCGGTGTGCTTCGCCTTCGTGCCGATGATCATCTTTTCGCTCAAAGGCGAACCGACGCGTATTGCTGTGGCCGATCCGTCCGGAAAACTTTTGCCGAGGCTGGAAAAGAACCTTTCGACCGAGCGAATGGTGGAAAAGGCCAAGCAGGCCGCCAAGGATTCGATGACGCAGATCGATGCATCGCAGAACGAAAAAATGCGAAACACGGCGGCCAGCGTGATGCAGGATTTTGTGCTGGTAAAGTACGACACCGCCGCCCGGTCGAGCAACGACATTCGCTCAGACCTCGTTTCCAAAGTGCTCTCGAATCAGATCGACGCCTTTTTGATCGTCCCCGAAAATTTTGACTCCGCTCAGGCTTCGTTTGTATTCCGTTCGCGCAAAGGGGGCGACTTTATCTCGAACGACACGTTCAAGGACGCCCTCAATGACGCGGTCCGATCGCAGCGTTTGGCCGATGCAAATATCAGCGAAGAGAGCGTGGCCGCGTTGAGCGCGCCGGTCAACTTCGACGCAAAAGGCATCGACGAAGCCGGCGCCGAGAAAGACAGCAGCGGCGTGATGGCGGCATCCTTCGTCATCGGCCTGATGATCTATATCACTCTCGCAATTTACGGCCAGGCGATAATGGGTGCGGTGGTCGAAGAAAAAGAAACGCGGATCGCGGAAATATTATTCTCATCCGCACGGCCGTTCAAATTGATGCTCGGGAAGTTGGTGGGTGTCGGACTGGCCGGATTGACCCAGCTTGCGATCTGGGTCGGTTCCGCATCGGCATTGCTGGCGTTTTTAGCTCTGCAGACAGACTTTCGTCAGATCCTGGCGTCCGTACCAACGATTACGCCGATGATGATCGCGTTTTTCCTGATCTATTTTCTTCTAGGTTTCTTCTTGTATGCATCGATCTTCGCGTTGATCGGATCCATGGTCACGTCGGTCCAGGAAGGCGGGCAGTTCGCGTTCATTCCGGTAATGGTCATGCTCGCCGCTTTTTACTTCTGTTTTGCCGTCATCCGGGATCCAAATTCTGACTTGTCATTCTGGGTCACGATCGCACCTTTCCTCGCTCCGATCACGATGCCCGTGCGGCTACTTGCCGAAACACCGCCATTCTGGCAGATCGCACTTTCCTTCCTTGTAAATGCGGCGACGATAGCCGGGCTTGTGTGGGTGGCGGCAAGAGTCTACCGCGTTGGTATGCTGATGTACGGCAAACGCGCAACTATCCCCGAAGTGTGGAAATGGATCCGTCAGGCATGACAATGGAAGTTCGAATTTAGTCAGTTTCGGTCAAGAAGCTCAAGGACATCCTTGATCAGTTGATCGTGCTCAAAAGGTTTTGTGCAGTATCGGCTGAATCCAAGCTCCAATGCCTTTCGCCGGCTTTCCTCCGAGGTAAAAGCGCTGAGAGCGATGGCCGGGACCGCACCGCCGGATTCCATCGGCATTCCTCTCACCTTTTGTATAAAGGAATACCCATCCTCGTCTGGCATTCCGAGATCGGAGATTATAATGTTCGGCAGACCGTTCGCCCCAAAGCTCGCAAGTGCGGAACGAACAGAATCGCAGCTCTTGACACGGGCCCCATTTTCGGTCAGAAAGAATTCGAGAACTTCCCGTGAATCGGGGTCATCTTCGACGATCAATATCGACCTTCCGGCAAGCGGTTTGCCCCGCACGGGACGCGATGTCGGTTCAACATCCTCCGCGATCGGCGTTTCCGTCAGCGGCAGCGTGACCGTAAATTTCGATCCCTTTCCAATGCCTTCGCTTTCAGCCTTGACCAGGCCGCCGTGCTTTGTCACGAGGATCTTGACAATAGACAGCCCAAGGCCGAGCCCCGGATTGGAACGAGCGGCGGCGACCGGCGAAAACTGCCTGAACACATTCGGCAATTCATCCGGATCGATCCCGTTTCCGGTGTCAGTGACTTGGACCCGTACCGATTCGTCGGCGGTTTCAATGTCGATCGAAACCCGGCCGCCTTCCGGCGTGTACTTGAGCGCATTCGACAAGAGGTTGCCAAAAACCTGCAGCAGGCGACTCGCGTCTCCAAACAGCGGAACGCTTTCACGGTCGCTGGCAAACTCAAGCCGAATATTCCTCTCCTGTGCCGACGGCAAATGGGCCTGCCACGAATTACGAACGATCGTGTAAAGGTTAGTGGGATAATACTCAAGACGCAGCCTGCCGGACGCTACCCGGGCGGAATCGACCAGATCGTCGATGAGCTTCTTTTGCTGCTGAGCACTCCGATCCACCCGTTCAAGCGCATTCTCTTGCTTGTCCTTGTCCAGGCTTTTGGTCCGCGCAACGTTCAGCCAGCCAAGAATGTTATTCAATTGGCCGCGAAGCTCGTGGGAAACAAAGGCAAGAAAGAAATCCTTCGCCCGATTCGCTTCAACAGCTTCTTCGCGGGCCTTTTTCTCGCGTTCGTGGATCTTGGTTATTTCCTCGGCTGCAAGTTTCTGCTCGGTTATCTTCTGCACGACGCCCGTCATTCGCTGTGGACGGCCGTTGTCGTCGAGGAACGATCTGCCCTCGGCGGATAGCCATTCCATCGAACCATCCGAGTATACAACCCGAAATTCTTCGTCGTACTTCCAACCCCGATCACGAGAATCGGCGAGAAAAAGATCGACAAATTCTCGATCCTCGGGATGAATGGCTTGTCGAAAGTCTTCGTATCGAAACGTCTCGTACGCAGGCAAACCGAAGAGCTCATTGCAGCGGGCCGTTGAATAGATACGGTCCTCAGCAAAATCCCAAAACCACAACCCGATCGCCGCATTCTCGGCGGCAAAAAGAAGCTGCTCCCGGGCTTCGCGATTTTGCCCGACCTGCACCCGGCGATCGGATACCGACTGCCCGGAAATGAAAACAAGAGTGGTCGATGGAAGCAATTGGACGGAAACCTCCATCGGCACCTTATCGTCGGCACCGATACGAAAGTCAAGGATCAGCTTTGTAGTCTCGCTGGCGGCTGCTGCCGTGATCGCCTTTGCTATAAGCTTTGACGTCATTTCGGATGATTGCCAAAACACCGTTTCGGAAAACACCTGCCCTTTTAGCAGGCCCGGGATCGTATTCATCCCGCGAAATATCCGGCCGGTCAGGGAGACCACCCGGCCTTCGGCGTCAAGCACACCGAAAAAGTCGAATACGTTCTCCAGGATCGCCACGCTTTCCGCGGAAAGCGTGTTCCCGTCCAGGTCGATAGCAGGAGCGTTCTTTGCGTCCATATTTTACGCGGGCCACCCGAAAACGGCCAATAAAGTTGGAAAAGGCAACGAGGAAAACGGGCCGCACTGAGTGTTTGAAAAACTAGTTTACCAAATTTGGTCGCGACGTGGGCCTTGAATTAAATATGCCCCAATGCCTGATGGATGCCTAATGCAAAAATATGCCAAACGAACTTCGTACGCCAAAACTTCACGCAGCAGACGACGAGCGATGCCATACCCAAGCAGGATCAATGTATCGTTATCGTACGAACATTTCGATCATTTTTCGGACCGAAATGGCTGTATCCCGTTTATTTATATGAATTGTAGCCATAGGGGGGATGCTTGGCACGTTTATTGCCGCTCACGCTTCTGTACCGGACTGAGGACTTCCAACGGCTCCTGGCAATGCAATTTCGGCGACAGATCGCAGAAGATAAGCA
>CAUJFK010000053.1 GCA_963169175.1 Acidobacteriota bacterium
TCAACTTCGTCCTCACAACTGTTTGATCCCGAGGCTTCACCACTATATCCGTTACCATACCCCGGATAACAAAGAGAGCAGTCATCATTGCAATCCGCCGGATTAACACCGCAGGTTGCCTTGTAAAAGCCGTCGTTATCCCGATCACACTGAGCATCGCATTCAGCAGTCTGCCCGGCCCAGCAAATATCATCCTCGCAATTGGCGCGCTCGTCACAGTCTTCGTCCCTGCGCTCGGTGTCATGACAATCCTCGATCCTATCTGGGTGTCGCAGCCGATCCGTGTCATCACAATCATCGCCTTGCGGACAAAGCTGCGCGTCATATTTAAAGTGTTGATCACCATCAGCGTCCACACATTGTGAACTGCTCGCACAGGCTGTGAGTCTGGGTTCATCACATCCCGACCCAGGCCCCGTTCCCGGCACACATTCTTCGAACTGCCACGTTACTCGGTAACACTCATATCCCGGATCGTTGCAGCCAGCAGCATACTCAACATTGTCAATGAGGTATGGCTCATGTCCGAAAGCGCAGCAGCCATTACTTCCTGATATTTTGGCCTTATAACACGGAGACCCCTCTAACGTCCCACATGAATAAGGGCAAGAAGAAGGGCTTTGGAGCGAGTCGTTGAGAAACGTCTGCTTGCTATTACTAAAAGAGAATAACGCTCCAGCAAACATAAGAGAAAACTGAGGCGTCGAACACGAGTTATTTTGCGGCGCTAAAAAAAAAAGAAGGGCGATCCGTGGCGTTTACAATGGGTGGTTCTTTCTTAAATGAATACGGCTTTCCGGTAGTACCTGAGAATCCGGTATCATCGCCGAAGTTTAGGAACTGGAAGATGAGTTCGTACCTTTCCGGAATAATCTGATGCTCATCGCGTCTTGCTTGGCGGTGTGCAACAACGCGTTTTTTGCTCACCGTGAAAAGAAGGCTTTCTCCGGGTTTTAGGGATGGATCATCGCTGTTAGCCAAGTTACCGAAAGTTATCAACTCCCGCCTTCCGAAATAAAACGAGGAAAGACCGTATTTTACGCTTAGTTCAGGACTGTCAGCCGTACTAACTATAAGCTTCAGAAAGAAAATTGGCCGTTTCCCCGTATTAGTGACCTTGATTTCAGCATTTTCGAGTACCTCCGCTCGTTTGCCGTAAAGAATCTCGACCTTTATGGGCAAATGCTTCGGAACCTTATTCTCAAGCGTTTCTCTATTCTGCGCATACCCAACCAAAACACAACCAACAAAAAGGGCAAAAATGACGCCGGCTGACAAATTTGCAGTGCGAATCATATTCTCCTCCAGTACGTTGACGATCAGATCCGTAAAGCCGATTTCGCTTCTTTTTTGAAAGGCATCCCCCCTCCTCGTTGTCCCGTCCCATCGCCATAATTGATGAATCCGAGTGATAGGAATCCCTTTCGAGGCTCCGCAAAATTGCCCTGAGCTTTTCGCAAATCCCATCCAAAGGCACTATTCGGATTAATTCTAAATATATGCCTGGAGTTTGGCGGGATCGAATCGTCTCCTGGCCTTGCTTCAGTCTCGGTCGATTAAAGCTCGCCGTTACCGAATAGCAATGCAAATCCCCTTACGTTGCCGTTCTCAGATTTCACATCAAGGGTTAGGGATAGAAACAAAAAATGAATCGGCTTCTTTCCGGAGTTTGTTACGATAATCTCAAGATTATGGACCCAGTTTGTGGATTCATAGTTCTTGAATTCTACTTTAATTGGTACATTCTTCGGTATCCGATTCTCGATTTGCTCCAATTGTGCATGAGCGAGAGAGACAGATATAGAAAGAAATGCCAGAACTACCGTAATTGACAAACAAATTTGTCGCACAAGTGGCACGACTTGCCGGTTTCGTTTCATAAGAGCCTCTGCAAACTAATCTGACTTCATTGGCTCCTTATAACAGAACTCTTGAATTTCGTCAAGTTCCCTGATATCGTGCTCATACCATTGCATCGACCGAAAAAGTGTACCACGCAGAAACAGGAACATATGAGAAGAATCTATCGGAATGTCCAATTCGCCGCGAATATAGCAATTCTAATTCTTACGCCGTTTTTTGCCTTGTTTGTTGTACGGGAAGTTACCTACGATTCGCCAGCGGCGCCCAACGCCGTCAGCACGGTCCAAAGCTCTAAGATCTCGACAAATGCGCGTGCAACGGTGGAGATCGTGGGCAAACCCGTACCCGTTGAGGGAATTAACTGGAAAGAAAATCGCAAAACGCTTGTCCTTTGCCTTTCGACGACATGCAGATACTGCAAAGAAAGCGTTCCGTTCTATAGGCGGCTGTTGAAGGAGAGCGCGAACGGGTCGACAAAGGTCGTTGCGTTGTTCACCCAGCCTGAAAGTGAGGCGAGGTCGTACCTCGACCTACACGGGATCAAAGCCGATGACGTGATCAGCAGCTTGCTCCGCCCACTGGGCGTGACCGCAACACCGACAGTTCTTTTGGTAAACGAAAACGGTATCGTCTCGAATTACTGGCGCGGAAAACTCAACGAAGAAAAAGAGGCAGAAGTGATCGCAAGTTTGGCGGGATGAATTCTATCTCCCGAGGCAGATTGGTGCTTTTTATACTGACACGTGTTCTTTTTCGACCGTCAGTATCGACTTTACCCGCCGCTTTAGGGCCTTTTCGAATTGTCTTGCTTCGTTTACGCCGTCAAATGAAAGCTGCTGCAGGTTTGCTTCGATGCGTTTGCGGTAGTCGGAGACGAGCGAGTCGGAAACGCCAAGCATTTCGGCTACTTCGAGTTGTGTCCCGCCGTTGGCGACCAGGTAGCAGTGCCAGAGCACACTTATCATCCGGTCATACTGTTTCGTTTTGCCGCGGACCGATTTATGCAGGCTGGCCAGGAAGCCGTCAACAAATGTGACCGCTTCTGATTCCGCTTCGTTCCTTAAGAAATCTTCTTCCGGCGTCTCGCGCGTGTCCGGTATCTCGAACGACATCTTTTCGTCATCGTCGCTATCGCCTGAACCGCCTACCGGTACAAGGTGAATATCCATTATCGGCAGCCGTGACATAACGAACGACCGCAGCGAGCGCACATCCACCGGCGAATCGATCGCCTTAAAAACGCGGATGATCAGCTTTTCAAGCTCGACGTTGCTGATAACGATCTGCGCGTCCCCGGTGCATCCGACCATTCGGGTGTCGCGGTTGTGAAACGCCACGACCTTAACGCGTTCGTGCATTTCCTGCACATCGCGATGCATTTTTTGGATCTTCCATTCGGCCAGGCCGTATAAACGGTCGGCAAGGCGCCGATGTGCCTCTGGATTTCCAATATTGTCGAACCTCTTGAACGTCGCGCTTGACTGGATAAGCGTCGAAATTCGCCGGGCAAGCCGATATGATTCGGGATATCGTTTCCGAAGCTCGGCCGTCAGCATGTTCGTCAGCTCGATCTGGCTTATCTCAGCCTCGATCTCCTGGTCCGTCATGCCGGTGTCAATATAGTGCTGGAATCTTTCCTTGCTCAGCAGCGCAACAAAAAGTTCCTGGGTGAGGTCGGTGTAAGCGTTGTACTTACCTTCTTCGACAAGGAAACCGGCCCGCTTCGACGCGCGCACCAACGGGTGCGACGACACGATTCGATGCAGTTCGATCCAGATCTGGTTGACGTCGGACGACTTGAGGCTGTCGTTCCATTTGCCAACCTTGTGCTGCCGGGCCTGGACCGGTTTGGCAATGGTTTCCTGCGGTGTAGATGCCTTCATAAATTAGAACCTGGAATGTCCCATTCGGCACGATAGCTGGGAGGTGTACAGGCGGGCCGCAGGGCAAAGTTCGCACCACGCGAATTTTCGGTCCGCTTATTACAAAGGCCAAAAAACTCCAGGCTGGGTAAACCTAGTGTTCGATCAAGTTGTGCACGATGGAAATCGGTAGAAAAACAATCTTTAGCGCCGGCAAGATCCGCTGTCACTCGGCCGGGGCAAGCCCTGTACCGGTTGCGGCTCATGGCCTACATTTAGATATTAGCAAGATTCCGGACTTTGAGCAACAAGTTTTTGCATATGCAAATTTCGTTATTATTCGCTGGAAATTCAAGGCCCAATAGGTATATAATTCAATCAGTTGCAGCAAAGGAATATTTAGTATCGATCGGCCTAAAAAAGCGTTTCCAGTTTTGGAACAAAGGCCCGATTGCAGATTTGATTTATATATCGAAGCGAATGTGCTTTCTCACACGCTGGAAGGATGTTGACCGGGAGACGGCTTAGGTCCCGTGTAAAATAATGGCCAATTTCTGTAAAAACGAAGACTGTCCCACTTCCGAAGACCTGCTCGCCTTCCAAACCGGCGATATGCCGGTCGCCGAAGGTACGGCCATCCGCCGCCACCTCGCATCCTGCGAGTTCTGCGCGGCCGAGGTCGAGTTTTACGAAACCTACCCACCATCCGGCGAACACGAAGCTGTCGAGGCCGATTCAATGCCAACCCCACTCTTCGAACTCGCCGAAGCCCTCCTAATAAAAAAGCGCGACGACGCGTTCTTTGACGGGCTCATGGACAAGGAATATTGGAACTGACGAAAAATTTTCGGCTATCGGCGATAGCCAAAGCTGGCGCCGCTTCTTCTATACACTCAAGGAAGTTTCAGTCGTGTCCCCGGTCTCGGCACTGTCCGTAGACCCGTCAGGACTTTAACCCTTTATGCCCTCACTTCTTTACGGCCGTCGTAACCGCTCGACGATTAGGAGGGAACGCATGGAACCTCCCGCCGCCTCTAGGCACAAAAGCCGTTCGGATTATCCCGGCAGTGCGTGTGGGTTCTTTCAGTACCGCAGTGGTGGCTGCCCAAACGGTGCGCCCTAGTTCGTTAGCGAGCTCCTGCGCGGGTCCTCCTGTAACTCCCACGCTACATGAAAAGAGGCGGATCTTATCGCCAGGCGCCAATTGTGGTCGGACAGCATTCGCAACGTCGCGAGCAGTCACGTCCCTAAACACTCTCGTTCCATTCGACAGCGTCTTCTCGAGCAAACGAAAGGAAAAAGAATTCCCATGTATGGCAACGTCGTAGAATCCCGATTCCGTGTGTGAATGAGCTAATGCAGTACGGCTTGCCGCCATGTCTTCCCCGGCAATAAGAGTTCTTCGGCCAAAATGGTGAACATGTGTTGGAAGTAGCTGCCCCGACGATCCCCCAATTCCAGGCAAGGTGTGCGCCATCCATGTTTCCGCCGGCTTCGGGGGCCGTCGCGTCAGCGTTCGGAGGCCAGTCTTTCCAAGCGATATTGTGAGGCCTATAGCGGCCCGAACAAGGCTTACCGCTCCAGCTATTTCCAGTAAGGACACACTCGATATTGATTCATCCTTGTATGCCCCGACCTCGAAGGACATCACTTCGCCGTAGATATCCGTCAATACCGCATGTCTGGCAATAGTTTCGTCGCCGAAAACCTTGAGGTCCGTTCGGCCATAGAACTCATTGGTACCCACGAAAAGCCGATAATACTTAAGAATCTCGACACTTTTGATACCGGGTTTCGCCGATGGAGCGGGAGTGGTATTGTCGATGAGAAAAAGTTTGTAGGCAATGTTCCCAAAATAAGCGATCACCAATCCACTGTTGTCGACCACCGGGGTCAATCGCGAATGCCAGTCCATAACCAAGTGGCTCCAAATAAGCTCCCACCGAGTGGCAAACTTTTCGAACTTTTGGTCTCTTTTTTCTTCAATGCGTGCCGCCCTGAAGGGATGCTGGTTCCCGATGTCCTCAAATGCGTCGTGAACGGGTAGTGGCTTTTGGTTCCTTCGCTTATCGTCGCGAAGAAGTGCAATAGCCTGATGGTCCGGAAGCCCGCGATACTTAGAACGGGCCTCGTTTAATTCACGGTCCGCGTCGCGTGCGAGTTCGGCCCCGCTCCGCATAGGACCGCTCAGACGAAGAATATTAAACGTGCGATGATATTCGCTTGTATTAACTGTCATTGAGCCCTCCTATCGATACCGCGAGCGCAGCAGCATCAGTTCCAATTACAGGACTCACTACCGCGATTCTGGTTCGAATTCTATTTCTGTTCATTGATCTTTCCCTTCGCTAAACGGATCGAAGGTTCTTTGGGTCGATGATCCGACGTACTCAGCGAGCCGGTGCGGGCAGTTGTCGCTGTCCACCCGTAATCTGTCTTGTGCGATCGCTAGCCACTTGCCTACGGAACGTTAAATCCTGCTAGCGGATTCCCATAGAAGGCCTCGGTTTTCCATGCAGTTCGGTCCCATGGCCCGTCCCGATCGCCAAGTATCTGCACTGGCACGATCATACGGTCGCTACCTAACTTGTTTGTCGTTGCAATGCCGTTATCCACGAGCTTTCCTTTAGCATCGACCGCGAACTTGAGTGTGCGGATCAGATGGCCGTTGTGCATGATCTTCATTTCGTATGGCCCGGGATTTTCACTGAATAAGAACAATCGGCCGAACATTGTTTCGTTGCTGCTCCCGGTTTTGTTCCAGGGCATAACGTTGGAGAACGTGCACTTCCAACGCGTCCACATAAATTGGCCTGCCGGCTCAGTAAAGTGTGTGGGGTTGTTTTGAACTTCCGTAACCGAACAATTTGGCACACCGACTTCGCCGCCATTGTAGTAAGCCTTGCCAACCTCTTTACCGCCATAAAACAAATGAGGCACGGCAAATCCTGATGATTCGCCGCGTGTCCAGAATGCGACGCTGAACTTCGGCGCGGCCCAACGCTCGGGGCGATCAAGCTCCCATTGAGTATCCGTTTCATAGAATAGATAACCGATCGGCAGGTTCCAGTCGTGATTTACGTAATAGACAAAGTGACTCGCTGTATTAGGAGCGGTTTCGTTCGAACGAACTTTCGCAACCTTCATTTTCCCGCTAAACAAAACGGCGTCAGTCCCGGCCAACTCATTTCGTATTCGGATGGTGAAATTGACCGGGCCCGTGTAGATGCTGCCCTTTTCCTCGGGAATGTCGCGACCGCCGCATTCGGTTTTCGAACTAAAACCCGCCTGTGTCGATTCCGTCTTGCACTCCAGCTTTATCCACCGCCCGCTGCCGGGGATTTCGAACTCGACGTTAAGCAAACTCCCGCTCTCGATAGGCCCGTTAACGGCGTATGTCATCTCCGGCACCCAACTCCAGGTTGCTGCTTGGTTTTTGTATGAGTTAAGCGTAAAAGCCCTCACCTGAACGGAGTCTTTGGCGATTGTCGGCTGATCATTGCTGCCTTTCATGGCCGCCGACGATGTCGGTCGTTCTTTCCGCAAAGGCTCAGGATTCGCCGGAACAGCCGGTGCCGGTTTTTTCTCTGGTTCCATGACCGGCGGGATCTTTATCTTAATCGGAAATTGTGCGGCCACCGCGAATGATCCGCCCATTAGAATGGAGCTGAGGATAAGTATAAATTGCGTATTTCTAATCATGAAAACTCCCGTAGAGACGCTGATCTAATGGTTGAAGGACAAATACGTAGCCTCGATCCTTAGTTGGCTGTGATCTAAACAGCTTGCTGATTACTGGCGATCGACGTTACCGTTATATTCCTGGTCATCGCGCCGTCGCCTGCTTGAGCGAACATCCAATATCCCATTTCTGTCCTCCTTCCGTTTCTTCAAATTCCCGAATGAAACATCATGCAGCGTGCTGATCCACCCCACAAACTTTTCATTCGTCGTTTCGACCGCTACAATAACCACCTTTTGCCGGAAGAATCCTTTGAAATCTCTATGAAATTTCTAAGAAAACTGTAAGAGTGTTCATGCTGTTGGAAACACAGAGCTTAGTGTCTGCCTAACAACCCGAAAGCACCCCGTCGGCGTGTCAGGCTAGTTGAAAATCGAGGACATGTGGTCGAAGGACATGAGTTGATGGAAGACTCTCTGGCAGGATAGTTTCGTTAGGGAGGCGAATCTCGCGTTTACGGCAAGCCTTTCTCCGTCTTACGGCAAACAACGCTTTGGCAAAGCTGGAGCGAGTTCCTTTGGCCGGTATGAAACTACCGATGGAATCGAATTTCAGAATTCCAAACCAAAAGGCCCAAACCGAGGATCACTCAGCTTCCACAGATCTCATCAATGGCTTCGCTGTATTTTTCGTCGATCACGCTGCGTTTTATTTTTAGGGTTGGGGTCATTTCGCCTTTGTCGATGGAGAATTCGCGGGGCAGGAGATAGACGCGTTTGACGCGTTCGTAGTCGCTAAGTTCGCGGGTCAAGTCGACGGCGTCGCGTTGGACACGTTTGATAACGTGCGGGTTTTCGCAAAGCTCTTCGCGCGATCCGCTGGCGTCGATGCCTTCTTCTTTTAACGCCTCTTTTAGCGCTTCCCAATCCGCGACGATCAACGCTCCGACCTGTTTGCGGCCGCTGCCGACGACAACTGGCTGTGAGACAAGCGGGCTTTGCTTCAACAGGCTCTCGACCTGAAGCGGAGCGACATATTTGCCGTTCGAAAGTTTGAAAAGATCCTTTAAACGATCGGTAATGTAAAAGTGGCCGTCGGCATCTTTGTACCCGACATCGCCGGTGTGGTAATAGCCGTCGGCGTCGATCGCTTTTGCCGTTTCTTCGGGCTTGTTGTAATAGCCGCGCATTATATTGCGGCCGCGGATCAGCACTTCGCCGTCTGATTCAGCGATCTTCATCTCGATGCCGTCGAGGTACGGCAGCCCCTCTTCCCAATAGTCAGCGTTCTTTTCGAGGACAACCCGCGTGTTCGGGACATACTCCACGAACTTGAACGGCCCGGTGCCC
>CAUJFK010000054.1 GCA_963169175.1 Acidobacteriota bacterium
GCGACACCAACGCGTGCGTTATCCTCTGCCCGTCATCGACAACCCTATCGCCGCGTTTCAGCTCGATCGCCAGCGGCTGTACACCCTGCGCGGCCTGATGCCGTTCGTCCTCGGTCGCGGCGCTGTCGTAGATCAGGCTTGGCTGGATAAGCGGTGACAGGGCGGCAACGAACGCATCGGCCTCCTTTGGCGAAAGGCTTCTGATGCCTGAGACCTGATCTTTCAACTGCTGGCGTGCGTCAGATACCGCAACCATTGTCATCGCGGCATTTTGGGCCCGGCGGAGCTCGGTCGGCTTTTGCCGGTCAACTATTTTGATCTCGTTCTCAAGGAATGGGCGGTCCTGATCGGCGTAGATATCGCCCGAAGTGTTTTCGCGCAGGATGCGTTCGACGGCGTCAAGTTCGTTTCGGCTAAATGTCCGCGAGCCAAATACCTTGCCTAATTCCGGCCCGCCGAGCCCGGTCCATTTTGCCTCGGCCCGCGTGTTCGAGTTTGTCCGGTTCGCTGCACCCGGCGACGGCTCCGCCTTTCGCTGCAGGTGTTCCCACGCGGACCGAAAGCTCTGCACGGCCTCATCGGGCCGCTTTGGCTCGTACGCAAAGATGGGAACGACCGCTTCGCGGGCGAACGCCCGGGTTCGTTCCGTCTCCTCAGTATCGACGAAATAGATATCGGCGGGCGAAATGATCGTTTCGCGGGCTATGTCGCCTTCTTTATAAACAGGCCCGCCTGAATCATGCTGAAAAGGATTATTGATGAGGAAGGTCGTGATCAGGCACAGTAGAGCGAATCCGATCCAAAAGCGCTGATCCTCAGACAAGGCCTTGAACGGGGCCGTGATTTTGTTCCCGATCCGACGCCAGAAACGTGTCGTCGGAGAACTCAGTTCTTGTGCCCGTTTGCTCATTCCTTATTGTAAACGCCGCCGCGATCGCAAAGGTTTTCTTGTTTCGTGTCCTATTCGCGTCTTGCTTCGTGCCGTTTCGTGGTATTGGCCGATATACCCAGGTCAAACCCAACAAACGCCAGATCATCCGAAAATCGCCAGCGGAATGAGAATACGCCATCCTCGCCGCCATTACAATGCCCTAAACAATGACCCGTTTCTGTTCCAGCCGAACGGAACTACCGAAATTGAACAACAAACCTAGCCTCAGATGGCTTGCCTTGAGGTAATTCATTATTTGTGCCCAATCGACCGGCATGAGTTGGGGTACTGCCTTCAGCTCAATAATTATTTGATCGAAGCATAGAAAATCTGCTTTGTATTCTTTCTTTAGCGTGTATCCCTTATAGTCGATCTTCAGCCACTTCTCGCGCATGAAAGGAATGCCGCGGATGCCGAATTCGATCTCCAGTGCCTCCTGATAAACCAACTCCGCGAATCCACTTCCAAGCTTGTAGTACACTTCCATCGCCGCGCCGACGACAGCATAGGATTCTTCGGCAAGAAGGATCTTCGCTGGCTGTGCCCCGATATCATCCAGCGGTTCAAAATGCGGAGTCATTTTTGTTGAGTTCTTCTGTGAATCATCCATTCGCTCATACCTCGGTCAAAATCAAGTTTGTTTCAGCAAGCAGGATTTGTGCATTTCGGTCTTGCTTCGTGAATTTTCGTGGTTTTGGTTTGGACATCGGGAAATCCAAAACCACGAAAATTTACGAAACAGGATCGAAATACACGAAGCACGGGGCATCTTATCATTGCTCAAATTGCGCGGCGAGTAGCTCCTGTTTGCAACTGCTCTTTTTCAACCGAAAAGCTTCCGATCCGGGCGGCGATGTGTTCGACGAGCGGGCGGAGGGTTTCGCGTTGGATCGCGGAGACGGCGACGGGTTCGACGTTGTGATCGAGGGTGATCTGCCGGGCAAGGACTTCGATGGTTTCGGCTGAGGTGAGATCGGCCTTGTTCAGGACGATCAGCTGCGGTATCTGATCGAGTTTCAGATCGGTCAGGATCTTGTCCACGGACGCGATCTGCTGTGATGCAGCAGGGTTCGAGGCGTCCACCACATGGACAAGCAGGTCGCTGTCAGCGATCTCTTCGAGCGTGGCCCGAAACGCGGCGACCAGCGTCTCAGGCAGATCGCGGATAAAACCGACCGTGTCGTTGATGATGACCTCCTGCTCATACGGCAGCCGCAGACGCCGGGATGTTGGGTCGAGGGTGGCAAACATCTTCTTTTCGACGTAAACCTCGCTTTGCGTCAATGCATTGAGCAGCGTCGATTTGCCGGCGTTGGTGTATCCGACCAGCGAGATAAGCGGCAAATGTCTTTGAGCACGCGTCTTTCGGCGTTCGAAACGCTGGCGGCGAAGATCTTCGACCTGCCGTTCAAGCTGGGCGATGCGGTCGCGAACACGGCGGCGATCGGTCTCAAGCTTTGTTTCACCCGGCCCTCGGCCGCCGATGCCGCCGGCAAGACGCGAGAATGCCGAATTTTGCCCGATCACAAGCCGCGGCAAAAGATATTTGAGCTGCGCTAATTCGACCTGCAATTTGCCCTCGCGCGATTGGGCCCGTTGGGCGAAGATATCGAGAATTAGCTGCGGCCGGTCGATAACCTTTAGATCGGTCGCTTCGGATAAAATGCGGACCTGAGCAGGAGTAAGTTCGGAATCAAATATGATCAGATCGGCGCCGAGCCGCATTGAGCGGATCAGAAGTTCCTCAAGTTTTCCGCGTCCGATGACCGTTCGCGGATCGATCTGCGGGCGACGCTGGACGATCTTGTCGAGCACGACAACGTCGGCTGATGCCGCCAATTCCTCTAGTTCGGCAAGTGATTCTTCGGCTTCGTCGGTGTAGCCGGTCGTCACGCTGATCAGGATGGCACCCTCGCGGTTCGGCATTCGCCGCCGGGCGGTTTGCCCAAGGCGGGCCATTTCGTCCTCAAGCGATCCGATCAGGGCCGTAAAGTCAGTTTCGAGCTGTGACGGAATTGCCGGTTTGAGAAATTCGTACGGTTCGCCATCGACATCCAGAGCATCGGCGGCGGATGGCAAAAGGTGTGCGGAGTGAACAAGGCCCGGCAGGCCGGTGGACCTGTCAACTTGAATTATCGACATCAGATCAAGCCGCAGCAGAGCAAGGTCGGTCAGATCGTCCTGAGTCAGCGATTCGCCCTGCAGATGCGTGTGAACGCACCGGAGCCCGCGAAATCGGTCGGTCGAAACACGCGAGCGGCCAAAGTCGGGCATCTCGATCTGCTTGGCCGTGCCGACCATTACATATTCGACCTTGCCCTTGCGGTTCAGCAGTACGCCGATCTGCCGCCCCGTTTCCTGCGAAAGCTCAGCCATCTGGCGTGCCAGCTCCGCTGAAACTATTTCGTCCGCCGGCACACGCCGCGAACCAAGCCGCTCAATGCGGCGAAGCTGATTATGCTTTAGCCCCTGCGTGGACCCGTGAATTCCGTTGATAAAATAATGCCTCCAAGATCAAGTCTGTACTTTGAATTATATCAAACTCATCGCATGACCAAGTCCAGACTCCTTAATTCGTGTGTTTCGTTCAGGTTTTGTGTGTTTCGTGGTGGCGAAGCCGGGACCAAGACTACGAAATGCACGAAATGAAGACACGAACCTTCGGGCCGGTTTTGTGCGTTTCATGGTGGCGAAGCTGGGCCCTTGACCACGAAATGCACGAACCGAAGACACGAAATTCACGAAGCCGGATGCCTTCGCGCGGGCTCCTGCTTGAACTATTCCGTGAGTTTAATACAATCAAAACCGTGCAGCCGCGGACTAAGCGACAGAAGGAAGTACTTGATTATGTGACCCGTTTCATTGACCGGAACGGGCACAAGCCTTCGTATCAGCAGATCGCTCGGCATCTGGGCGTTTCGTCACGGGCCGGTGTCCAACGCCATATTGCCGCCCTTGAAAGCCAGGGGCTCATTTCGCGCCGTCGTGATAACGGCAGTTTCGGCATTGAGCTGCAGCTTCAAAAACTCGTTACCGACAAGGTGTGCGATGTTGAGTTGGTCGAGACAGCGGACGGCGAAGAGCGGCCTGCGATCGTGCACCAGAACACGCTTACCGTGCCGCGTAACCTGATCGGCGATATTGCGCCGGACGAGGTATTCGCTTACCGCGTCGCGGACGATTCAATGACAGGGCGGCACATCTGCGAAGGCGATATTGTTCTTTTGGAAAAACGATCGTACGCCCGCCGCGGCGAGGTGGTGCTGGCGCATACCGAGGACCAACGCACGCTGCTCGGCCAATATTACAACCACGGCCTCGAAACCGAAATTCGCCCCGCCGCCGAGGGCTACGACCCGATAATATTGCCGGCGGATGAGATCATCGTCCAGGGCGTCGTTCGCGGCCTTATTCGTTTTCACTCTGCCCATTTCCAATAGTTCGCAATTTCCTTTATGCCAACATTGCCGGTTCGCAAGCCCGACCAAAAGCAAAGGGTCCTCGTATATCTTTTTGGATCGCTCGGCGATTCGATAGTTGCGATACCTGCTCTTCGCGCCGTCCGCCGCCATTTTCCAAACGCCGAGATCGTCATTTTGCATGATTTCGCATCAACAAAGCTGGTGGCTGCGTCCGAGGTGATCCCATCACAGCTTTTTGACCGACACATGAGTTACGGGAGCACCGCGCAAGGGGCACGGAGGGTCCTGGATTTCTACGAACTCCTGCGCCGGGTCAGGGCCGAGAAATTTGACGCAGCCGTCTATGCAGTTATGAGTGAGCGCCCGCCACGCTCCGTTATTCGTGACAAATACTTTTTTCGTGCCTGCGGGATCAAGGCACTCTACGGGTTTCACGCGATACCACCAGAAAAACTTTGGCCGGTTGATGCTGATGGCCATCCCGGTGTAAGCGACCATGAAGCTGAGTTCCGCCTGGCACGCCTGTCGATCGATGGTATCAAAACCGAGCCTCAGAGCGACCTCCAAACTCCGCTATTCGAGTTTAGTGCAGAGGCACTGGCTCGCGTGGATTCATGGCTCCGCGACCGAAGAAAAAGGCCAGGCGTGCCGCTGTATTCGATTGCGCCCGGCTGCAAGACGGAGGCAAACCTATGGCCGCTCGAGAACTTCGTAGATATCGGCAAGCGCATCCTTGCCAAGTACGATTGCGAGATAATGATCACGGGCGGGCCAGCCGAGTTTGAAACTGCCGAAAGGCTTGCTCTCGCCCTCGGAACCGAGCTTAACGCAGCGGGAGTATTCGCGGTTCATACGTCATCCGCACTGATGTCCAGAAGCCATCTACACATTGGGCTCGACACCGGAACAACTCACCTGGCCGCCGCCGCCGGAACATGCTGCTTCGCCATCTTTGGCGAAAGAAACAATCCGGGTGCCTGGTATCCGCTCGGTCAGGGCCACACAATCGTCTATCATCGTGTTCCCTGCGCAAACTGCAAAACCCAGATGTGTCCTATTCGTGACCACCCGTGCATGCTGGGAATTTCGGCTGATGCAGTGTGGACACACCTTGACCGGGCGCTTAGCTCGCCAAACAAAAATGGGATCGAAGTCGTCGCGGTATAGATCCCGGCATCTGTCCGGGTACGGGCATCTTGGCCGATCGTCATTTACGGAACGTTGACACCAGGAACGTCCCGAGGCGGCATCGATTAGTGAAAAAGCGGCCGAGAGCATCGGGAACGCAGCTCAGGGCGGCATTCTTTAACCGTCCGCCGGGCAAGGGAATGAGTTCGGTCTTGCTGCCCAGGATCAACACATCCTCGACGGTAAAGAATTCAGACACCAACTTTTCCCATTCAGAGATCGAGTAAAAGCGTGCTATTGCTCCGTCGATCTCGGCTTGCCTTACTTCATGCAGCGAACGTGTCTTAAACAAATGTCGTTTCATGACACCGCCGAAAAAGCCTGAGTAGATGTAATAATTCCACCAATTCCGATGGTACACCATCGTCGTCGCCCGTCCTCCGGGCCGAAGTACGCGGTGGATCTCCTGCAATATACGTCGCGTGTCCGCCGAATGGTGGATAACACCCCAACTCCATACAAAATCGAACGAACTGTCTGCAAACTCGAGATTTTCGGCGTCCATTCGAACTATCCGCACGTTCGGAGCATCAAGCGCAAAAAGCTGCATCCGTTCGGTCGTACCCTTTATCGCATAGGAAGTAAGATCGATGCCGGCAAACGAACGCGACCGCGGCGCGATCAGTTGCGCGTGGCTTCCCATCCCGACGCCGATCTCAAGAACATCTTTGTCAGCAAGCGATTCAAAATCGATAATATTATCAAACGGAATCGACTTATACGGCCAAAGCGATGCCATATCGCGAAAAAAACGCTGGTCGATCTCGCGGTAAAAATCGGCGGTGAATTCGCGGATTTCGACGGCCTCTGTAAAGTCATACCGCATCGGATGGTTTTCCCACCACGAGCGGTTCGCTTCCTGCCATTCTTTTGCCTGGTCCACCGACCGCGGCAAAGCGATCGGGTCGTCAAATCCCTTGGGAACTGTTTGCTTTATCTTCGAAATTGACATCTGGTACGCATAACCTACGCTTTGGATGATTCGTCACCAAGCTTACCGAAAATACCGGTCTTGCTTAAGATTAGTTTGCAACCACCAGGTGGTCAAGCCGGTTTCACGCGAAGCCGAAAAGAAACGCCAAGAAGAAAATTTGCGTCAAGCGCCATACGATCATTACTCTATCGGCGAATTCGGAGGTGCTGTTTGAATTTGCCAATCTAATTCTACAAAGCTAACCTAAATCCTTATGTCCAGCAAACCTACGCCGAATGCTAGTTACAGCCTCACGCTTCGGCTTCGAATTCACAATGAGCCCGGTAAACTTGGTGCGATCACGACCGCGATTGGCAGAGCGGGCGGCGATATCGAAGGCATCGATATTGTCAGCGTCGGCAAGGACTTTCTGATCCGCGATATTACCGTCAACGCCGCATCGGAAAAACACGACGAAGAGATACTTGCGGCAATAGCGGATATTGACGGCGTCGAGGTGGTGAACGTTTCGGACCGGACGTTTCTTATGCACCTCGGCGGCAAGATCGAGATAACATCAAAAATGCCGCTGAAAACCCGCAGCGATCTTTCAATGGCATACACGCCCGGTGTCGCCCGCGTATGCGAAGCGATAGCAAAAGACCCGGAAAAGGCATATAACCTGACCATAAAAAAGAATACGGTCGCCGTTATCTCTGACGGCACAGCCGTACTTGGCCTCGGCGATATCGGCCCGGCCGCGGCGATGCCGGTGATGGAAGGCAAGGCACAGCTTTTTAAGGAATTCGGCGGCGTCGATGCTTTCCCCATTTGCCTGAATACCAAAGACCCGCACGAGATAGTGCAGACGATCAAAAATATCTCGGTCGCATTTGGCGGCATCAATCTCGAAGACATTTCGGCCCCGCGATGTTTTGAGATCGAAGAACGGTTAAAAGAAGAACTCGACATTCCGGTTTTCCATGACGACCAGCACGGGACCGCCGTCGTCGTTCTAGCGGCGTTGATAAACGCACTAAAGATAGTTGGCAAACGGATGGAGGACATCAAGCTGGTCGTCAACGGCGTCGGTGCCGCCGGCGTGGCCTGCAGCAAGATAGTGATGGCCGCCGGCGTAAAAAATATCATCGGCTGCGACCAGACCGGCGCCATCTATGAAGGCCGGGCCGAGAATATGAACTGGGTCAAGGACTGGTACGGGCGCCACACAAACCCGGAAAAGGAAAAAGGCTCGGTCCACGATGTGATCGCGGGTGCAGATGTATTCTTCGGCCTCTCGGCCCCGGGCGTAATTACCGAGGTCGATCTGAAAAATATGGCGAAAGACCCGATCATTTTCGCAATGGCAAATCCGATACCGGAGATAATGCCCGAAGATACGACCGGCCTGGTGGCGGTCATGGCAACGGGCAGGTCAGATTATCCGAATCAGATAAACAACGTGCTCTGCTTTCCCGGCATTTTTCGCGGTGCCTTGAATTGCCGTGCTTCACGGATAAACGAACCGATGAAACTGGCCGCCGCCGAAGCCATTGCCGGGATAATCGCCGAGGACGAACTGCACCCGGACTACATTATCCCTTCGGTCTTTGACCGCCGCGTCGGTGAGGCCGTTGCCGCGCGTGTCGAAGACGCGGCCTATGAATCAGGCGTCGCCCGCCGCGAACGAGCCAACGCCGACAGCGAATTTTAGTGAACGGTAACTGATAGTCTGCAAGTAATTTCGTTTCGTCGTCTTTGGGAACTTTGTGTCTGCCCTTTGCGGCCTTTGTGTTTAGACGGTTTTTTTAACACAAAGAACACGAAGTTGAAGACACAAAGGGCACAAAGGTTCTCGCTGCCCTAAACTTTTCACCAAGCCGGCCGATAGGTGTATCAGCTGATCGGGCGGCAACTAGATCCTCTGGCCGAGATACTGACGACCCGCGTTATGCTCAAAACCCTCACCCCTCGTGCCCTGTTCCCTCAGGGTTTATTGAAAGTAGAAAATTTCCCATACGGCATCTTTTTCGTCGGCTTCGTTCCTTGCTTCGTGCATTTCGTGGTCCAGTTCCGGCCTCGCCATCCACGAATCAAGAAACGAAAATTATCTGCGTCAATATCAAAAATCTGATACTCTGCACATTGTGGGACACGTCACGCTGATCGTGCTTCGCAGAATGTGATAAGAGCAAAATTACAAGAACTGTCGGCCGAAGAGGTAGCGAACACCGTCACGCATGGGTTCGGCCTTACCCTAAGCCTTGCCGGTTTTCTTGCGTTGCTGGTTGTCGCCGGCCTGGGCGGGAACCCGCTCGTCATCGCCGGTGCCGCGATCTACGGTACGTCGCTTGTAACGCTTTATGCGGCATCGACCGTCTATCACAGCTCTACATCACCGCTAAAGAAAAAGCTTCAGGTGCTGGACCATTGCTGCATTTATCTGCTGATTGCAGGCAGCTACACCCCGTTTGCGATAGTTCTTGCCGACAGATGGATCGGCCCCGGCCTGCTTGCGGCGGTTTGGTCGCTGGCGGTCGCGGGCATTGTCGCAAAGATATTTATCGGAGCACGGTTTCAATTTATCAGCGTCATCGCTTATCTTGCGATGGGCTGGCTGGGCGTTTTTGCGATCGAACCGCTTCTGCAAACTATAGGCTACGTGCCGATAACACTGATAGTTGCCGGCGGTATCGCGTACTCGCTCGGTGTGATCTTTTTCGCCTGGACGCGCCTTCGCCACCACCACGCCGTCTTTCACGTTTTCGTTCTCGCCGGAAGCATTCTGCATTATGCTGCGATCGTCCTCTACGTCGTACCGCGCGGAACTGTCTAGTGCAGGAGCCCCTGGCGTACAAGGCTGTGTCAAAACTCTAAAAAAGCTGCGGAGCAGCGGCATATTTGTAGCCCCACTTGAAGCGAAGCGAAACGTGAAGTTAGTCGAACCTAAATCTCAAAGCCCGTGTAACGGGCGGCAGGCATTCGCTAAACTATTGACAGCAATAGATGTAACATGCCGCTCTCTGTCGCCCACTAGGTGGGCTAGAGTCTCGTTTTCCTCATTTCCACGGGTTCCGCGTTGCTCCACCCGTGGCTACTTTCTGCCACTGCTCCGCAGTTTAGGACAGTTTTGACACAGCCTCGTCAGCAAGGTCGTAATACTCGCGTTGGGGGTAAAGGCCTTGCTTTCGGGTGATGTTGAATGTTAAGCCCTTACTGACGTGCGGGCTTCTGCAAATTCAACTAACCGGCGAATTTGTATCCGAGGCCGTGGACCGTTTGTATAAAAACGGGATGACGCGGGTTTTCTTCGAGCTTTTGACGAAGCCAGGCGATATGCACATCGACCGTCCGCGTGGAGGGCATTGCGTCGTAGCCCCAGACGGCATCGAGTAGATGATCGCGCGAATGAACGTGGCCGCGGTTTTCGATGAGAAACTGAAGAAGTTTGAACTCCATTGCCGAAAGCTCGATCGGCAGCTCATTTCTGGCCACCTCGGCGCGTTTGAAATCCACGGTTACCAGGCCAAAACGAAAACCGTCCAAACCGTTCCCATTTCCGTTTGCATGCTGTGCGGGAACGCGGCGAAGCAGTGCTTCGATCCTGGCTAGAAGTTCGATCATCTCGAACGGTTTTGTCAGATAATCGTCGGCCCCGAGCTTTAGGCCAAGCACCTTGTCGATCGTCTCGCCCTTTGCCGTAAGCATCAGGATCGGGACCCGAATTTCTTTCTGTCGAAGATCGCGGCAAATATCGTAGCCGTTCTTTTTCGGCAGCATAACGTCGAGAATGATAATGTCGAATGATCCGCCTTGCGCCGCCTCAAAACCCTCCTTTCCGTCCCTGGCCGCAACGACATCGAAGCCCTCGCTGACCAGCCGGTCCGTCAGCGTGATCACAAGCCCTTCTTCATCTTCTACGAGGAGTATTTTCACGATCAAATTCCTGAATGATGCTTACGCCGATGGGCCCGCCGTGGGCAGTTCAATGGTGAACTTGCTTCCCTTTCCGATCTTGCTGTCCACCCGAATCTTGCCGCCATGCGCTTCGGCAATTTCTTTGACCAGCGCGAGGCCGAGGCCGTTTCCGTGGATCTGCGCGTCAACCACGCCGCGGGCACGGTAAAATGGCTCAAATATATGTTTCATGTCATCGGTCCCTATGCCGATACCGCGGTCCTCGACCGAGAATTTAACGGCACCGCCGCTATTCTCGGCCGCGACCCTCAACCAGTTTGAACCGTTGCCGTACTTTACCGAATTGCTGATCAGATTCTGGAGAGCGGCCGATATCGCTTCGGTGTCCAGATTCAATTTCGGCAGGCCGTCGGCGACAAACGCCTCGATCTGAATACCTTTCTCTTCCAGGATCGGGCCGCATGCTCCGACCGCCGCCAATACGACCTCGTTCACATCGGCCGGCGCAAAATTGTATTTCCTTTTTCCCGAACGTGCTCCCGCAAACTGCAGTATCTGCTCAACCATAACCGACAATTTGCGGCCTTCGCCCTTGATCAGGGAGCCATACTTCGCAACTTGTTCACTATCATTTGCGATGCCGTCCGCGAGGTTTTCGCTGGCGGAATAAATTACGGCCAGCGGCGTTCTGAACTCGTGCGAAACGGATGAGACAAAATCGATCTGCCGTTGGGCAAACCGCTTTGATCTCATTGCGGAAAGCACGATGGCAACGATTGCTCCGACAAGCAATACATAAATGCCCAGTCCGATCACGAAATACTTACGAAACTCGTTTTGGGAAAATGCGTCGATCGAACCCGCGACGTGCTGAACACCGAGCGTCCACGGGCCGTCTGGCTCCAACTTCATTCCAACCACCGACGTGATGGGCTTTGGTCCTTTGATCGCCACATCCACATGCCGCGGCTGCGATGTGACAGTGAATGTTTGGTTCTTTTCACCCTCCGGGCCTGTCTCGCTCCGGGTAAATGTCTGGCTTTCAATACGCTGGTTGATGACAAAATCCCGCTCTTGGCCGGCCTGCTTCGGTGAACGCAAAGTGCCCTGTCGGATGAACATCATCTTGTCCGGCGTCAGGTCAAACATTGCAGCCGTCGCGTCCGGCTCACCATTGAGGGCCGAGTTTGCGAACACACCTTCGCCCTTGCCGCCGCTTACCGAAACACGAAAATCGCCTTCGGGAAAATGCTTTCTGATAAGG
>CAUJFK010000055.1 GCA_963169175.1 Acidobacteriota bacterium
ATCTGGAAATCAAAAAAAGAACTCGTCGCCCAACTCATGCAATATGTAAAAACTTATAACAACAAAAGAGCCAAACCCTTTAAGTGGACTTATACAGGCGAACCACTTACTATATGAACTTAGCAATCGTTACACTAGTAAACACGCCATGTCGGGCGTACACAAAAACAGCCGCCAAAATTGGCGGCTGTTTCCTAACGTTGAAACAACTGCAGAGACCCCGGAGCGCTGAATCTCACGCAGCCTGCTTTTCCCGTTTCTGCAATTGTTTTTCGAGCTTGATCAATGTTTCGCCATCAAAGTATGTCTCGCCACACTTATCGCACACCGAGGCATCGATATTTTGAACAAAAACTTTTTGACCGGCAAGGCTGATCTCCTTTGAGACTTTATGCTTTTTCACTGTTCCGCCGCAATCACATTTCATAACTCACCATCGCGGCTCGTAAGCCGTCTTTATTCTAACACTTCTTCCTCGAAAGAAAACAATAATTACCATTGGCCGCCCGCTCAGGGAAAGGCCGTACAGGCGATACTACGTTCGAATCATCGTGGGTCAATTCATCGAATTCGATTGTTGTGAGAATTCCGTATTTAACGTCCTGTAATGTGAATTCGTCTTTCGCTAGTTCATCGAGCGCGTGCTTTTCCACCTTCCATTGCCCGGCTCGCAGCTTTATTCTTGAAGGGACATCAGCCATTTTCGTGCATCAACACAGTAGGTTTATATTCAATAACGGCTCAATCCGATTGACCTAATTACGGCGGTTTTGGCTTGCGGTGTCGCTAATTGTTCCGCTCGACTTCCTCCCAAATCTTATGCCCATGCGTTTCCTTTAAGAATATCGAGCCGATCACAAAAGTAATTCCCGCCACTATCATCGGGTAATAAAGCCCGGCGTAGATGTTGCCGGTTTCGGCGATAATTGAGACGCCGATCAGCGGAAGCAGGCCGCCGAATACACCGTTGCCGATGTGATAGGGAAGCGATAGCGCCGTATAGCGGATCTTGGCCGGGAACGCTTCGACGAGATAGGCGGCGATCGGGCCATAGACCATCGTCACCCAAACAACCTGAACGAAAACAAGAAGGATCAGCTTCCACGCTGTCGGGTTGGAAATGAAATCTCCGAACGACGAATAGGTAAGGACCTTTGGTGCCGGAACAAGAGTGCCGTCGGCGGCACGCGACATTGGCGTCAGCGACTTTTCGCCTGTCGCCGGATTTGTCTTTGAGGTTGCCGTTTCAACATTCGAACCGGCCGCGGCCTGCATCGAATGATAGATCGGAATATATGTAAGCACGGCTAAAAAGCAGCCGGCCATGATGATCTTCTTTCTGCCTATCCGGTCGCTCAGCGCACCAAAAACCACAAAAAGCGGTATGCCGAGCAACAGAGCAACAGCAATGACATAATTCGAGGCCGTTGCGTCCACGTTCAAGATCTTCTGCAGATAAAAGAGCGCGTAAAACTGGCCGGTGTACCAGACGACGCCCTGGCCGGCGGTCGCGCCGAACAGCGAAATGAGGACGATCTTAAGATTTTCCCATTTCGTAAACGCCTCGATCAGCGGATTCGCCGAGGTCATTCCCGTACTTTTTATCTGGCTGAAGATCGGCGATTCTTTCATCTTCAGCCGAATATAAAGCGAGATGCCGACCAAAAATATCGAGATCAAAAACGGCACGCGCCATCCGCTGATCGAGCCCGTTTTGCCCGCAAACTGTTCGGCGGACATCATATTCTGGACGATCAAAATAACCGCCAGCGAAACGAACAGCCCAAGCGTTGCCGTTATCTGGATAAACGACGTGTAGAACCCGCGTTTCTCATCCGGCACATGCTCGGCAACATAAACTGCCGCCCCGCCGTATTCGCCGCCGAGCGCCAACCCTTGCAGAATGCGAATGAAAAGAAGCGCTATCGGCGCGGCGATCCCGATCTGTGAATATGTCGGCAAAAACCCGATAACCGCGGTCGCGCCACCCATAATCAGAAGCGTCACGAGAAACGCGTATTTGCGCCCGACAAGGTCGCCAATCCGCCCAAAAAACAATGCCCCGAACGGCCGCACGACAAAGCCAACCGCAAATGTAGCCAGGTAAGCGATGTAGGCAAACGTGTCATTGCCCGGCGGATAAAACAGCGGTGCGATTATCCCGGCAAGGCTGCCGAAGATGTAAAAATCGTACCATTCGATCATCGTCCCGACCGACGACGCTCCGATCACCTGCCATATCTTCGCCTTTGAAACCTGATCGTTATAAAACGCTCCGAGGTCATTAGTGTTTTCTGCCATTATTTTGATTCTGTGCCGTTCCGGCCGTGGGTGAAGCGGGCCGGAAACATTGGAATAAGCTGGAACTGGTTCAAAAAATTTGTGTTATTAAAACAGTTTAGGTTATTAGTTTCAACCACTGATGGCGGAATACAGGCTTCGCACTAGGCTGTGCTATCGTAAACTCGGGGTGAAGTTCATCAAGGAAAGCATAATAAAAGCACCGCCAGAGCGGGTTTTTGCGTTCCACGAACTGCCCGACGCGCTTGAAAGATTGCTGCCGCCGTGGGAGAAGGCCAAGGTCATTCAAAAGGCCGACATATCGCACGTCGGGTCACGCGCGATCATCGAAACCAGCATTCTTGGGATTTTCAATATCTGGTGGGTGGCCGAGCACACTGCTTATGATCCGCCCAGATCGTTTGAAGATGTTCAGATCAAGGGCCCGTTTCGGTCTTGGCGGCATCGTCACATTGTCGAACCGCACAGGGAAGGCTCTGTGCTTCGCGATGAGATCACGTACGAAATGCCTATTCCCATCTTCGGCCCACTTGCCGCGCCGGTGAGCGTTACGCCGAGGCTGGAGAAATTGTTTGAATATCGTCATCACGTGACGAGAGCCTGGTGCGAGCTTTGAAAAGTTCAACGGACGTACGCGTGCGGCTAATACTTATAAATTATGATCACACACATTGTTTGCTGGAAATACAAGCCTGGTACGACCGATGACCAGCGGGCCGAACATATCGCTTCGCTTCGTGCACTGCCTTCGTTGATCCCGGACATCGAGAGCTTTCTGGTCGGTGCGGACGTTCTGCATCTCGACCGGTCTTTCGATACGGGCCTGGTCGCAGTCTATCGT
>CAUJFK010000056.1 GCA_963169175.1 Acidobacteriota bacterium
GGATTTTGTGGCCCCGGTGGCAAGCCTGTTCGTCGATTTTAACTATACGCGGAAGGTAGGTAGTCATTTTGCCGGGCCGACGTGGATGAGCAACGGCGGCGGAAGCAGTGTGGCTGCGGCGACGGTCGAACGGTGCGCGCCGGACACGGCCGCAATCGCGTGGCTTCTGCTGAAAGCGACTTCGTCCGAAGGATCAGGCTTTCTTGGTGAAACGACCTACATCCAACGAGTTCGTACTTTGGGCGGCCTTGCTCCGGTAACCGCCGGATCCACGCCCGGGGCCTGGGCCCGTGTTCCGTATTCCGCGGAATATGTTTTCTATCGATCGGCGAATTAGGATAATTCGTATGGGTTTCATTGAGGGCGGTGCAGCATCATTTCTGACCGTCCTCTAGTTTTTCGACTTTTTTTTGGAGGCGGCGGAACGCCTGGGCCATTTCGCCGAGTTTTCGAATGGCGGCGGTTGAGCGGAGCCAGTCGCGGTTATCGAAAGCGGGGATGCCGGATAAGACCTTGCCGGGTTCGACATCGTGCGAGGTGGCGGATTTTGCCGTGATAACGGCGTCGTCGCCAACCTTTAAGTGGCCGGCTATGCCCACCTGTCCGGCAAGAACGACGCGTTTGCCAATGTGCGAGCTGCCGGCAAGGCCGGTCTGGGCACATATCAGCGCGTCCTCATCGACCGTACACGAATGGCCGATCTGGACCTGGTTATCAATTTTGGCCCCGCGTTTTATCCGCGTTTCGCCGACCGATGCACGATCGATCGCCGTGTTCGCTCCGATCTCCACATCGTCTTCTAGAATAACGCGGCCGGTTTGCGGTATTTTCAGCCAATGCTTGTTCTCATCTTTGGAGTAGCCAAATCCATCCGAGCCGATGGTCGAGTTATTGTGAATGATGCACCGCCGACCGATCTCGCAATTTTCGCGGACAGAAACGCCGGCGTGGATGACCGTATCCTCGCCGATCGTCACATTGTCGTAGATGGCTGCGTTCGGATGGATGCGCACACCTGAAGCGATACGGCAATTCATCCCGATCACTGCGTTCGCCCCTATTTCTGTGTTCGCGCTGACATCGGCCGATGCGTCGATCACCGCCGCCGGGTGACGGAACGGGCGCAATTCCGGTTCGGGGTGAAACAGCCGCAACGCCCGTGCGTACGACACGTACGGGTCGCGGGAACGGAGGACAATTAGATCGTCCCGCCCTGTTTCGGCCGCTTCAGCAAGAAAAATGGCCGAGGCCTTTGTCGTTGCAATCTGGGGCGTGTATTTCGGGTTTGCCAGGAATGTGACGTGTCCCTCGCCGGCAAGATCGAGGCCCGCGGCGGCCGTTATTTCAATATCAGGCGAGCCGTTCTCTATGGTTGCGGAGGTCATTGCCGCAAGATAGGAAAGTTTCATAAAAATTCACCTTGAAAAAACCGGGTGCTATATGCCAAACTAAATTAAAGCAGAATCAGCAACCCAAGCAACGCAGTCTGCATTTCCCCATTTTACAAACGCCCGCAAATAATCGGAAAACCTGGAGTATTACTGTATATGAACGAAAAAGGTCTCGATCAACCGCAAAGGCGAAGTGCATCCGAAAATTTCTTGGGTGTCGACCGTGCCCAAAATAACGCTGGCGGGAAAATGATAGCGCGTTCGGGCTCGAATCGCTGGCACAATCTTATAGTTTCCAACACCGCTATCGCGGCCGGCAGTAAAATGCACGGCCATAAGTGCGAGATCTATATCAGCAACATGCGCGTCAAGATGACGAACAATTTCATTTGTTATCCGGACATTGTTTTCGTCAAGGACGAGCCAAAGTTTGCCGACGGCAACCTTGATATGCTGCTGAACCCAACCGTGGTCGTTGAGATCTTTTCCAGCACGACAAATACGGTCGATAAGACCAAGAAGGTCGAAAGCTTTCTGGAAATGGAAAGTATTCGCGAATGCATCCTGCTTAAAGAAGACGAGATGCGCGTCGAGCATTATGCCCGGCAGAATCAGAAACAATGGATCTATCGGATATACAACGAACGCGATGATGTAGTCTCGCTCGATTCGATCGGCGTTAAGATCGGACTTTCTGAAATATATGCGCAGTTCAAATTCCGCCAGGCAGAGTTTGCGTCAAGGGCTGTGAATTAAAGGCTTTCGGATGGATCGAACATGGAGGTCCACGGTTCGTGCGTTTTGGGTCTTGTTTCGTGCATTTCGTATTCCCGGCTTCGGCTTTCGCCACCACGAATTGCACGAAACAAGACACGAAACAAAACACGAAAAAAGAAACGGAAAGATTCGCTTTGGGTTACAGCATGTTCACCGGATCTATCTCGACCTGGACCATTCGCCCGCGGATTATGCTTTCTTCGACTTCGGCCAGGCCCAGGTCGATCACCTCGCGGAGCCGTTTTCGGTTTGTGCCTTTAACAAGAATTTGAATTCGATGTTCGTTCTTCAACCGTGCGATCGATGCAGGAGCTGGGCCGAGGATGCGGCATGACTTGTCGCTGTTTGCGCGGTCGAGTTGGGTGCGAACTGAGCGGGCGGCATTTGTTGCGATGTTCAGGTCTGTGTGTCGAATGAGAAGTGACGCGAGGACAACAAAAGGCGGATATGCCATTCGCTCACGATATCTGACCTCCTGGTTAAAAAAGCCTTCGTAATCCTGATTGACAGCATGGCGAAGGGCGTAGTGTTCCGGATAGTAAGTCTGGATAAGCACGCGGCCGGCCAGGTCGCCGCGCCCGGCGCGGCCGGCAACCTGTGTAATGAGCTGAAACGTGCGCTCGGCGGCGCGAAAGTCAGGCAATCCAAGCCCGATATCGACCGAGATGACGCCGACAAGCGTGACGTTATG
>CAUJFK010000057.1 GCA_963169175.1 Acidobacteriota bacterium
CAGCGGTTCCAGCGAAAGGAACTTCACCTTTGCGTTTGTACTTCGCAGATCATCAATTCGCGGGACATATTTTTGGCTCTCTACTGAAACGCCCATCCAAACGTTGTCCGGCCAATCCAACTTTGCATCTAATTTCGCCAAACGATCCGCCCTTTTTGTAAGCACCTGAAACCGATGCCACGAGGCTCGGCGCATGACATCGAAAACGCGCTGAATATAGTCGAGCGGAACGTCCGTATGAAAAAGATCGCTCATCGAATTTACAAAGATCGTCTGCGGCTTTTTCCAACGCAATGGCAGTTCGAGCATCTGCGGCTGTAGCGTAAGCTTGAAACCGTTACGATAATTCGCCTGCCCCATTGCCTTCAGTCTCTTAGACAACCGCTCGGCATAACAATTCTTACAGCCCGGACTGATCTTCTTACAACCAGTTACCGGATTCCAAGTTGATTCCGTCCATTCAATTGGTGAATTTGTTGCCATACTATACAAGTTTGAAAGAAACCTTGTCGTGATCATCCCGATAAGTCTTGTAGTTTAAGTAGAACGCCTTTCGTCTTACTTTTTCGCCGGATTTACTTGTCACAACAAGTTCACCGTTTTCCTGCAAATTCTCGAAAACCTCACCCGCGTGCTTTGGTAAAAATCCCGAACTCAGCGTGAATTTGTATATTTCACCGTTTGTTCGTTGGTTGACGCGTAGGAATTCCCTCAATTTTAGCTCTAACGGATGTACTTTCTGTTTTTCGAACAAGCCACCCAATTGACTTCGACTGTAATGCCAGCCAACACCCTGTTCTTGATCTAACTCCCATTTCGCTTCCAACATTTTCTCAAAACCCTTGATGTGGTTGCTGAAAAAGAATAGACAAAAAACGGTTTGGGGGTCTTTCTGAATTGTAAACGTGTCAACAAACACAGACGGACCAAGATTTCTTCGAAACGAATCTTTCAACTGCTCAATGAAATTCCAAACATTTTCGTTCTCGCGCCACTGTTTGATGTCAATAATTTCGTCAATGAAATCTTTTAGCGCTTCCGGCGTTCCGTTACTGTCGAATCGATACATGAACTGCGTCGGAAGAAATAGGAGCACTTCGACATTGCCCTTCGCAAGCAGATTCTTTATATCGTTTGCCTTGATGTGCTTATAACCGTATGGGTCGGTGAAAATGAAATTCTTTACAAACTTGTCCGGCATCAAGACGTTAGTCAATTCCGAAACAACTTCCCTATAATCCCTGCACTCAAATGTAATATTCCCAAACTCCGGATAATGCAGGCTTTTCACTCGAACTAAGTTTCTAAGGTTTTCGACTTTCGCTGCGTCAAGGTCGCTGAAATGGCAATCGATTTTTGGAGAATCCTGCGACCTTGCTTTTCTTGAGAAATATAACCCCTTAACTTCTCTTAAGATTACTATCGGGCTTCCTTCACCGTCGCTGCCGTAAATTCCTCCGCCGCAAAAAAGATCAAAGATTTGAATCTGCCTCGTGAACCCATCATTGGCGATTACACTTAGAAATCGCTTCAAATACGAGCCGAGCAATCGCACCTTGGCCGCTGAATGTTCTGGAATGTTATTTGGCATAAATCATCAAACTGGAACGCAGGCTTCGACAGTCTATCACGAGTGTTGCATAGATGAAACACAATTTCAACATTCGAAAGTTTTGCAATTGCGATCAAAAGCAATATATCAAACCTTTTTGTTTTTGATCTTGTGCAAGTCTGAGCCTGTCCAGAAAATCCACTCGTCGAATTTCCTTTGCACCCAAGACCTCCATGTGCGGGGTTATTACCTGGATGTCGAGCCAGTCGGAGCCGTGTTCTTTTAGGTGATCGATCAGAAAAAGCAACGCGAGTTTTGATGCATTTGGCGCCCGGTAGAACATCGATTCGCCACAGAATACGCCGCCGGCATCGACGCCGTAGAGGCCGCCGACAAGCGTGTCGCCGTCCCATGCCTCGACGCTGTGTGCCATGCCTTTTTTGTGCAGCTCGGTATATACCCTTCGGAAATCACCCGTTATCCACGTCCCGCCCTGGTCGGGGCGTTTGGCGGCCGCACACGCCCGCATTACTGATTCGAAATCACGGTCGATCGTAAATGTGAACGGGCTTTGACTGCGCACTTTTGCAAGGCTGCGCGGTATGTGCAGGTCTTTGAATTCAAGGACCGCTCGCCGCTCGGGACAGTACCACGGCAGGGGGATGCCGCGCATATACCACGGAAAGATGCCTTTGCGATAGGCTTCCGCCACGCTTTCAGCCGTGAGAGGCGTCCCGAAAGTCACTACGTCCGCCGCCTGATAGTAGTACTCACCGACCAGGGCCCACTCCGGAAAAGCATAGGTCCGCGGGTCGGGAAAGTATGACTGCTCAAATTGCGGGAACAATTTCCTGGTCATGGTGTGTAACCAACATAGCAGAGGAAATCACGGATGAGAATGAAAGAAATACTGATCGAAAGTTTCAAGAGCCCTTTTTTCAACCTTTTGGCGATCGCGAATCTTATTCTGATAGCGATCGCGTTCACCATTCCACTTTCAACACCTTCAAGCAAGTTAGCGGCCATGCTGAATCTCCCGGCCTTTGCCGCAGCCAGGATCATGGCCGGGCCGCTGTATCACAGCTTTGCGATCGTTCCGCCGCTCGTTTATCTCCAATGGATCTTGATCGGCGGTTTTGCCAGGATGATCGCCTCGCGGGTAAAGCCGCGGGTTGACTAAACTGTCTTCAGCTTCCACCTCCCGCGTTTGAACATAAATGCGGCCGCGACCGCCAGTGTTGAGAATGCCAGGGTGATGGCCCAAAAGATCCCGTTAGGCCCCAGGCCGTAATGATTTGCGAGCACATAAGCAAGCGGGATCTCGAACAGCCAGAATAGGACAAGATTCAAATAAGTTGGCGTCCAGGTGTCGCCCGCCCCGTTAAACGCGCTCTCCATCACTATGGCAAGGCCGTAAAATGCGTAGCCGTAGCCGACAATGCGCAGGCAGTTGCGGCCGATCACCGCCACTTCCGGATCGGTCGTAAAAATGCTGATGACCAGATCGGCAAACATGACAAAAAAGGCTCCTGCGAAACCCAGCAATCCGGCATTCAATCCGCTTGCGATCCAAACTGAACGTTCTGCCCGTTCAGGTTTGCCGGCGCCGAGGTTCTGGCCAACCAATGTGGCGGCCGCATTCGCCAGGCCAACGGCCGGCAGCAGTACGAATATTATAACCCGCAGCCCGATCTGATACCCGGCAAGGGCAATGGTACCGAAAACTGCCATGATCGTTACCAGAACGCTCCAACTTGCTGTACTGACGAGAAATTGAAGCACGGCCGTACCTGACAGGCGAACCAGTCCGCTCAGCAGTTTTGGATCGAACGTCCAGTGCTCGCGGTGCACGTGCAGCCTGCCGTTCGAGCGGCCAAAAAGTGTCCACGCCGCATAGATCACGCCCGTGCCGCGACCACAGACCGTTGCCACGGCGGCACCTGTGACACCTAACTCCGGGAATGGCCCAATACCGAAAATGAACAACGGGCAGAATAGAATGTTTAGCCCATTCGCAATTATCAGTACGCGCAACGCGATCGCCGCATCACCGGCCCCGCGGAAGATACCGTTGAGCAGGAACAGAAAAACGATCACGCCGTTCGTGCCGAGCATGATCCGCATGAACGGCACGCCCATCTCGATCACATGCGGTTCAGCACCAAGCAGATGAAGGATGCGGGGCGCAAAGATAACGCCTGCGGCACCCATTAACACGGAAACGATGACGCCGAGATAGACAGCGTGCGTTGCCGTGCGAGCGGCGCCGTCCATATCTTTTTCACCAACGCGACGTGCGACCGTTGCCGTCGCGCCTATGCTTAGGCCGATGCCCACGGCGTAGATAAGAGCGAGAATGGATTCGGTCAAACCGACGACAGCAACCGATTCGGAGCCGAGTTTTGCCACGAAGAACGTATCGACGATGGCAAACATCGATTCCATCGACATTTCGAGGATCATTGGGATGGCGAGAATGATCAGCGCAACAAGTATCGAACCTTGCGTAAAGTCGCGCGAAGTGCCGACCAACGCTTCGCGCAGAACAGACAAGAATGAATTATTTTCCGCCGCAACGGACGGAGTTTGCCCATCGAAAGACATTTATAAACCTCAAACTATAACGATAAAGACTGGTGCGGGATGCACCACAGGCTGTTCGCCGGCCACCGCGCGTGGCTGCGTATGCGAACACGAAATGGCGGCTGTTTTAGACAAGTTCCTTACGCATGATCCTCAGAACCTTATCACGAAAGATCAAAGTATGTGAAGCATGATCGTATTTTTTTAATGAGGCTGCCGC
The DNA here is from genome assembly GCA_963169175.1 of Acidobacteriota bacterium. GTDB lineage: Bacteria > Acidobacteriota > Blastocatellia > Pyrinomonadales > Pyrinomonadaceae > OLB17. Next base: position 4,356 of record CAUJFK010000057.1, read on the forward strand.
GACGATCTATCCGTACAAAGATTCATGGAAAGTTGACGGCTGATAGCTACCGGCTGATGGCCGATACTTGAAAATCGCAGGCAGCCTTCAGTTTTCAGCCACGTCGGACCACCTCGCGTCGGTAGGTTACATTTCTCGTTTTCAAAGCATCAGGTTAAGTCCATCTTGCAACTAACTCCTCTCGGCTGTCACAATAGGCGGTTGGGTTATGAAGATAGCGGTTGCAATGAGCGGTGGTGTCGATAGTTCGGCGGCTGCTGCTTTGTTAAAAGAGCAGGGGCACGACCTGGTCGGCTTTACGATGCAGTTGTGGAACCAGCAGCGCGGTATAAGTGTCGATGAGAACGGCGAGCCGCTGCCGAGCCGCTGCTGCTCGCTTGATGATGTTTACGACGCCCGCCGCGTGGCTGATTCGCTTGGTTTTCCGTTCTATGTTCTGAATCTTGAAAAAGATTTTGAACGTGACGTTGTCGAACCGTTCGTCCAAAGTTACTTGAGCGGGGAAACGCCGATCCCGTGCGTCGCCTGCAATTCGCGATTAAAATTTGCTTCGCTTGACCGGATGGCCGTCAGCTTAGGGTGCGACAAGGTTGCTACGGGCCACTTTGCCCGCGTGGAATATGACGAGTCCGCGGACCGCTATCGCCTCTTTCGCGGCCTCAATCATTGGAAAGACCAGAGCTATTTCCTTTGGGAGCTAACACAGGATCAGCTTTCACGCGCCTATTTTCCACTCGGTGAAATGCTCAAAAGCGAGGTGCGTGATATTGCTCGTGGGGCAAATTTGTATACGGCTGAAAAACAGGAATCACAAGAGATCTGCTTTGTGCCGGACGGCAAGTATTCGGAATTCATCGACCGATATCTTGACCACGAAGACCGGTTGGATGAAATGCCTGCCGGGGGCGAGATAGTGAATACGGCGGGTGCTCCGGTTGGTACGCATACAGGTATCCACCGCTACACGATCGGGCAGCGGCGAGGATTGGGCATTGCTCACGAAAAGCCACTTTATGTAGTGCAGATCGAACGGGCGAAGAACCGGATCGTAGTCGGAGAGGCCGATGAACTCGAATCTGTCGAATTCATTGCCAAGGGTGTGAATTGGGTAGCCTTTGACGAACCTTCCGAACCGGTCCGTGCCGAGGTCAAGGTGCGCTACCGCCACGACCCGTCTCCCGCGACGATCTTTCCGGTCGAGGACCGTGTAAAGAGTCCGGTCGCTACAGCTCCGCGCGCCCGTATTGTCTTTGACGAGCCGCAGCGGGCGATCACGCCTGGCCAGGCGACGATCTTTTACAAGGGCGATGAGGTCGTCGGCGGTGGTTGGATCACATTAGATCGGAATAAGTAATTATTTGCTCGCCCTTGCGAGTCCGAGGTACCCGCAGATCACAAAATCAGAACTTCGAAAACTCTATCTTGAAAAGCGCCGGGCGATCTCGCCGGAGACGGTCGCGGCGATGAGTCAGCAGATCGCAGACCGATTCTTTGCGGCGGTCGATCTAGAGGCCGTGAACTCGGTTCACACCTTTATTCGTATCCCAAAATTTAATGAGATCGACACCTCGAATATCTATTTTCGATTGTGGCGCGATCATGCCGCGATCCGAACGTTCGCACCGCGGGTCGACCGCGTGACGCATCGAATGGAGAGTATCGAATTTGAGTACGGGTCCGAGCTGGTCGAAAACGAGTGGGGAATTAGAGAACCGCGGTTTGGGCCAATGGTAGAACCGGTCGCGATGGACATCGTGATCGTACCGCTTCTGTGTTTTGACCTTGCCGGGCATCGGGTCGGATACGGCAAGGGATTCTACGACAGGCTCCTGCGCGAATGTCGGGCCGATTGCAAAAAGGTCGGACTGAGTTATTTTCCGCCCACCGAACCGATCGACGATGTAAACGAGGGAGATATACGGCTGGACCTGTTCGTAATGCCGGACCGCATCTATTTGCCGGACATACTCGCCCGGCCGATAGATGCGCTAAGTAACCCGCCGTCGTGACAGCAGGCTGCTTCTCACTTTGCCTTCAAAAGATCACGTATCTCGGTCAGCAATTCTACTTCCGGCGCAGGCACGGCTTCGGCCTCGAAACTTCGGAACAGCTTGACGGCATAGCGAGCAACAAAGAACATTACCACGGCGACGATCAGAAAACTGATGATGTCGTTTATCAATTGACCGTACATTATTAGAGGCTGCTTTGCGGCGATTGCCGCCTCAATCTCTTTGCCATTTGTAACCGGCATATTACCGAGGTTGATGACCTTGCTTTTGAAATCGACGCCGCCGGTCAGAACGCCAACAACAGGCATTATGATTCCGTCCGTAAATGTCTTGATTATTGCCCCAAAAGCGGCGCCCATCACGACGGCGATCGCCAGATCGAGCACATTTCCGCGAGCTATGAATGCCTTGAAATCATTCCACATGAAAGATTCCTCCCATCTATCCGAATTTGGTCTTTCTTTTGCTTGAGGTGTGCTAATGATAGTCCATAACGGCTTTTGTTGCAATAAATAAAGAAGGGCCGCCAAAAAATTGGCCGCCCTTTAAATACCGTTGGATGAAAAAGATCAAACAGTTGCCGATTCGGTTTTCTCGTCGTCTTCCTCTTCCGCGATCATCTTTGCGAGAATTTCGTCGTCGTCATCTTCATCATCAGTATCTTCTGCTTCGGCATAGCTTGATGATTCAAAACGTGATGTTTCGGCCGTTTGAGCATGTTGCGGTGAGGCTGATTGTTTTGCGGCATCCTCACGTGCCTTTAGCATGGTACAGCCGCCTTCGAGAACGGCGCCGTCCTCTATCGTGAGCCGCGGGGTCTGGATGTTGCCGATGACCTTTGCGGTACGGCCAAGCTGGATCTTTTCCGATGCAACTATGTCGCCGTTCACGGTTCCGCTGATATTTGCAATGGCCACGCTGATGTTTGCGTCCACCTGTCCGTTGCCGCCGATAATAAGCGTTCCTGAATCGGACGCGATCGACCCGACCAGGTGCCCATCGACGCGAAGCATCGCCTGAAAAACGGTTTCGCCCGTCAACGTTGTGCCGTGTCCGACAAAGCCGCTCAGCCGCCCTTCCTTGATGTCGCGGGCCATTGCCTCGCTGTCGGTCACGGGTTTGGTCGTACTTGGGTTATCGCCGGTGTACTGGTATGCCAGGTTCGAAGGCTCCGGCGTCGAATGTTGTTGATATCCTGTGTCACTCGTCTGGTCCGCTTTGGAACCTCTTCCCATTCTAATCATTACGTCAAAAACTCCTTGTATTTCTTTGATTTAGGCGGCAGTTTTGACAGGTTGGGGGGCCTTAAGATCGAAACTCCGTTAAGTTGCCGTTGGAACTGTCGCTGCGAGCAAATAACCAATTTATCATAGATCGTTTCTAAGTGTGGTGTCTAGCTTTTTCTTGAAGAATGCGATTTTTCATTTGTACGCAACGCACCTTTCCCTCATGGCATCTGGCTTCGAGGGTTTTCGCCTCTTGTTTCGTACGATTCGTGGTCCAGGTTCCGGCTTCGCCGCCACGAAACGGACGGAACAAGAAACGAAACGCACGAAACAGGTTGAGCCGTTGGATCCCAACACACCTTGACCAAACCCGCTGCTAACTGCATACACGACGATCCGCCGAGGTTGTTAAAAGGCCCGTGACGTGGCAAAATTGTAGGTTTCGGGGGCTGTAAGGATTTGTACGCTGAAACGAAAACCAGATCAAAGCTCTTAAAGAAGCTTGGCAAGGCGATCGCTGATTTTTCGATGATCGAAGAGGGCGACCGGATAATGGTGTGCCTTTCGGGCGGCAAGGACAGCTATACGCTGCTTGACCTCCTGCTGGATGTACAAAAGCGGGCGCCGATAAATTTTTCGCTTCTTGCGGTCAATCTCGATCAAAAGCAGCCGGGTTTTCCGGAGCATATCCTGCCTGAGTATTTAAACGGCCTCGGCGTTGAGTACCGGATCGTTGAGGAGGACACCTATTCGATCGTTACCCGGCATATCCCTGAAGGCAAGACATATTGCTCGCTCTGCTCTCGTCTGCGGCGGGGAATTCTGTATTCCACGGCGTTGGAAGAAGGCTGCACAAAGATCGCGCTTGGCCATCATGCGGATGACATTATCGCCACGTTTTTGCTGAACCTGTTCTATGTCGGCCAGCTAAAAGCGATGCCGCCGATCCTGCGTAACGACGCGGGCAACAATACGATCATCCGCCCGCTGGCGTATTGTCAGGAAGCTGAGATCGCCAAATACGCCGCAGAGCAAAAATTTCCGATCATACCCTGTGACCTATGCGGCTCGCAGCCCAATCTGAAACGGGCCCGCGTAAAACGGCTTGTGAATGAGCTTGAAAAGGAAACACCCTTTATCCGAAGCTCGATCATGACAGCCCTGACAAACGTAACGGGCTCGCACCTGCTCGACAACAGGCTTTACGATTTCCGCAACTTCGAACCGCTGATCAAACAGATCCCCGCCGGCCACGGCAGCGTTGAAAAAGAGCTGGACGCCGTGTTTGACCACAGTGACATGGCGTACACGCCGAATTTGATGCAGACCGCCGGTTTGGAATCGGTCAATTGAGCTCCTGGTCGAGGGGTCTGATTGTTACGCCTCAACTATTTTAGCGACTCGGCACGCCGGTTTACCTCATCCCAATTGACGTTAAGCATAAAGGCATCGACATACTTTGCCGCCGCCGCTCCGTAGTCCATTTGGTAGGAGTGCTCATACATGTCCAGCACCAGCAACGGAACGCTGAATGGTGCATTCGATGTGTGGTCGGCTGACCAATAATTGTGAAGTTCCTTTGTCTGCTGGTTGAACGCAAGAATGGTCCAGCCGGAACCGCCCGATAGGGCATTGCCGATGCGTTTGAACTCAGCTTCCCAGGCCTCATAACTTCCAAACCACTGATCGATCAGTTTTTTTGCGATCCCGTCCGCTTTGCCGCTGCCGCCGAGGTTGCCGAAATACAGTTCGTGCAAAACCACCGATCCTGTGCGGATCAGCTCTTCGCGTTTCATTTCTCCGTACAAATAGGCGGGCATATCTTTCATTCCGCTCATTTTGCCGAGGTGCTCCTCGACGAAATTTAGGGCTTTTACGGCGCCTGTGTAATTGTTTTCGTGGTGCGACCTGATCAGTTTTTCCGAAATTCCATTCAGTTTCGCCGGGTCGAACGGCAATGGCTTTGGCTGATGCAGGCCGCGAAATGCTGGCGCCGGCGATGTTTGCCGCGCCTCGACATCGCCACTCGTCGCTAACATCGCGGCACCGGTGGCAATAATGCCTGTTACAGCCTCGCGTCTTGATATTTTTTGCATGATCATCATCCTCCTTTTTTATCGCAGGGATCGTCCAAATCAAGCACGACCTGCTTGATCGATCCTTTCGCTAGACAACAAAAGCTCGTATCAAACCCAACGCACCTCCGGTCAATATTACCCAGAGTACATCTACTTTGTACTTATAGAGTGCAATGAAAGCCGCGACCGTCAATACGGCCGAAAACCAGTCAACGGCGCCGGAAATGCCGGTTGGGAAGATCACGGTCACACCGAACACCAAAGCCAGATTGAGGACCACGCCGACGATCGCGGCGGTTACGGCTGAAAGCGCCCCGGTCAGATGTTTATTGCCCCTAAGTACTTCTATGTACGGTGCCCCGGCAAAGATAAAAAGGAAGCAGGGCAAGAATGTCACGTAGGTTGTGACAAGTGCTCCTAGAACGGCGCTGGCGGCCGGGTCCATACCGCCCGGGGCATTCCATGCAGCGATAAAGCCGATGAACTGGAGCACCATGATCAGCGGCCCCGGCGTCGTTTCGGCAAGTGCAAGGCCGTCAACGGCCTGTGCCGGTGTAAGCCAGTTGTACGGAGCTGTTGTAAGCGCCTGCGTAACGTATGCAAGAACGGCGTAGGCACCGCCGAATGTGACCAGTGCCGCCTGAGTAAAGAACGTGTACTCCTGAACATGAAGGCTTCCGAACCCACGCCATGAAGCGAGGGCGAGAAAGGGCACGGCCCACATCAAGACGCCGACTGCAATGATCGACACGGTTCGCTTCCGGCTCGGAAGCGTATGCGCGGGCGGTGGAGCATCGTCGTCTATAACGAGCGGTAATTCGTCGGCGGGCCCGTCTTCACCGTTCGCTGTTTTATCGGGAGCCTTTGCCTTTCGGACAAAGATGGGTGGTGCAAAACGTACACCGATCAGGCCGATGGCGGCGGCGGCGGCCACAATGGCCGGGAACGGGATCTGCAGAAAGTAGATAGAGACAAACGCAAGGGCGGCGATCACGAAATGCGCTGGGCCTTTCAGGGCCTTTCCTCCGATCTTTGCGACCGCCTCGTCGACGATCGCAACGACGACAGGCTTAAATCCCGAAAGCACGCCCGCAACCGCGGGCACATGCCCGAATGCTGCATAAATGTATGAGAGCGCAAGAAGAATAAAAATCGACGGAATAACGAAAAATGCTCCCGCGACGATGCCGCCCCACGTGCGGTGCATCAGCCAGCCGATATAAATGGCAAGCTGCTGGGCTTCGGGGCCCGGCAGAAGCATGCAGTAATTTAGCGCATGAATAAAGCGTTCGTCTGAAAGCCAGCGTCGCTTGTCCACCAACTCGCGGTGCATGATGGCGATCTGACCGGCCGGGCCCCCGAATGAGATAAAACCTAGCTTCAGCCAAAATCGGAACGCATCGGGAAAAGGTACAACCCGACGCCGGGATTCACCAGGAACGTCATCTTGTTTCGATCCGGGTTTGTCTGTCACACGAATATCACCTTTCTTCTACAAAGTGCCGGGGTACGATCTCGGGACAATGACGTTTTCCGCAGCAAGAGGAGCGACGCGATTATACATCCGCGCTGGAATTCGTGAAACCGGCAATGTAGTAGATCCGAGACGGAACGGACACCAAAAGGAACCCAAAGCGCTTCAAAAGGAAACCAGATACGCCGCAAAAGGAACGATGGCTTCAAAAAAGGGCGTCAGGTTACGCCATTTTTGCCAAAATGAGCCGTGTTTTCCGATAGCGGTGATATTGCCGATCAATATTGGATCAGTATTAAGGTGGTGGAAAGGATAACGGCATCCATTATGGCCGGGATGATCGCGCCCAAATGCAGAAGCCCGCGCGTAAGTAGCGGTGTCAAAACCGTAGAAAAGCTGCGGAGCAGCGGGATATTTGTAGCCCCGCGTGAAGCGAAGCGAAACGTGGGGTAAGTCGAGCCCAAATCTCAAAACCCGTGTAACGGGCGGCAGACGTTCGCTAAATTCTTGAACGCAATAGATATAACATGCCTCTATGTCGCCCACTACGCGGGCTTAGAGGCTTGTTGTGATCCTGACCACGGGTTCCGCATTGCTCCACCCGTGGCTACTTTCTGCCACTGCTCCGCAATTTAAGACAGTTTTGACACAGCGGCATCTTGCGTTATGTCTATGCAACGTTCACCCGTGTATGATACAGTTTCTTTGGAGAGGAAGAACCCGCATGAGACCGGATTGGCGAGAAATTTCGCGTGATGATGTAAAGGGCCAGTGGGCGGCGCTTTATATTACATTGAACCGAAAGGGCAATATTGTGATGAGCCGCGTGACCTATGAACGGTTGGGTGCGCCGAAGGCGTTTTTGCTGCTGTACGATCAGGTGAACAACCGCATTGGCCTGAAACCGACCGCACCCGGCATTCGCAATGCCTATCCGGCCAGCCCAAGCGGCAGCCACGGCGGTAAAATGGTCCGCGCCTACCGCCTCGTCCAGGAAGCCGGCATTGTTCTGCCAGACACGCTCCAATTCCATAACCCTGAGATCGACCAGGACGGCATCCTCATCCTCGACCTCCGCACCGCCCGCATCTCAAAACGGGCCGCTAGTCATTCCAGGAATCGGGCGCACCCGGCGCGCGATGACTAGCGGCGTGTAACAGAAAGTTGCGTCTCTTGCCGATCCAACTACTTTGCGAACTTTGTGTCATCCCTTTGCGGCCTTTGTGTTAACGGATTTTTAACACAAAGTTCACCAAGTTGAAGACACAAAGGGCACAAAGGTTTGGGGCGGTTTATATCTCAAGCACAGCCTTGCCGAAGTTGCGGTTTGATTCGAGGTAGCGGTGGGCTTCGGCGATCTCGGTGAGCGGGAAGATCTTATCGACATTTGGCACGATCTTTCCGGAGGCGAAAAGCGGGAGGATGTCGTTCGCAAAGTTTTGTGCAGCCTCGGCCTTTTCTTCGAGGCTGCGGCCGCGGAGGACGGTCCCGATTATGCGGAGGCGTTTTGTTAGTGCCATCGAAAGATCGAATTCGGCTGTCCGGCCCGAGGTCAGCCCGACAAGCATTAGCCGCCCTTTTGGCAAAAGACACTCCAGATTTTCGCGAAAATAACCGCCGCCGACCAGATCGAGTATCACATCGACACCGCCGCCGTTCTTTGATCTTAAGACCGCCGCAAAACCGGCACCTTCGCCGGCAAGAATGGCTTCGTCAAGCCCAAGCTGACGCGCCCTTTCCAGCTTGTCCGCCGTCCGCGAGGTGCCGATCACCTTTGCACCGAACGCCTTTGCCATCTGCACCGCCGCTAAACCTACGCCGGAACCGACTGCATGAACAAGCAGCGTTTCGCCCTTTTGTAATTCGCCCTGCGTGAAAACCGCGTCGTGGGCGGTGATAAATGCTTCGGGGACCGCACCGGCCTCGGTAAAGGAAAGGTTGTCGGGAATGCGTGCCAGGACGCGGCGGTCGGTGAGGAGAAATTCTGCCTGCGCTTCGCCTGCTGTAATTCCAAAAACGCGATCGCCGAATTTATATTCTGTCACCTCACCGCCTATCGCCGCGACCTCGCCCGCGAATTCCAGGCCGGGAATATTTGCGGAATGACCTTGAGGCGGCGGATACGCGCCCTTGCGCTGAAGCAGGTCGGCGCGATTCAATCCGGCCGCACGGACGCGGACAAGCACCTGTGTGCCCGAAGGCGGCGGCGGTTCCGGCACGTCGCGGACCTCAAGATTCTCGGGGCCGCCAAATGATCTGATGTAAACCGCTTTCATAAAGTGGACGGGATAATGTCTTAAAAGCTCTCAGGTATCCGCGATGTCACGCTCAGTTCCGGAATTCAGATCTTCGTAATCTTCTTCGGTGGTTGGTCAACTGCCTACCACAGAATAAGAGGAAGAAAAAACCGAATAAGAGGAACAAGAGTCTGCGTCGATGAACTGTACGTCATGTGTACTGTTCAGCCACTCTCTACTTTTGGCGCAGCCGGGATTCGATATTGTTTGCCTTTAGCGAATTACCGGTCGCACGCTGGAGATCGGCGATCGCCTTGTTGAGTTCCGTTTGTGCCCGAAGCTCATTTGAGCGGGCCGCGGTCAGAGCCGTTTGCCGTTCAAGGACACGATAAATATCTGACTGGCCGTTATCCAGTTTCCGCTGTTCCGATTCATACTCCTTTTGCGAATTCTCACGCGCGATCGCCGCCGAGCGAAGCCGTGCCTCGGCCGTCCGCATTGCCTGCAGGGCGTTTCTTACATCCACCTGAATATTCTGCTCTATCTGTTCACGCTGCGTTTGCAGCTTTTCGCCTTCGACCAGCGATTTGCCATACTGCGCACGCGAGGTTTTATCGCCGAACAGCGGCAGATTGAATTGAACACCGACACGAAATGTCGGGTAACGGTTTGCAAAAAGATTGCTGACGGCACTGCCGTAACCGCCGATCAGATCATCAGGCAGGGCGGGCGTCGGGATTATCGGGATCTGATTTACCTGCTCCAGGTTCAATACCGGATTGGCATTTCGCAGCAGCTCATTGTTTCGGATCAACTGGTTTATCGAAGACGTAGTGCCCGTGCCCGAAAATGGATTCACCACATCGGGATTAAATGTTCCGGCCGCGCCGGAGAGCGCATAGCTTGCGATCAGATCGATCTGCGGCTTTTTCTGCTCTTTGAAAAATTTCTGGTCGATGGCGTTGATGTCTTTCTGCGCCTGGTTTATCTCAAGCTCGGGGCGGTTCTGCAAGGCGGCGTCCAGTGCCTGTGAAAGTGTTGTTATCGGCGCGTTAAGTTCCACCGAATCGACCGGTGTGACCGACCGTGACCAGATCGCATCGGTGCGGCCGGGAGCGATCAGATTCTTTAGATTGTTCTCCGCCACGCCGACAGCGTTCAGCGCGTCATAGACCGATTGCTCAAAATTTGCGACCTGTGTTTCGGCGGCGACAATGTCGATCGGGGCAAGCTGGCCTTCGGCGACCAGCCGCCGGTTATGATCAAGCTGCTGGATGGCATCGCCAACCGCGTCGCGCTGTACCTGCAGATTGCGCAAGGCGTAGGTCAGATCCCAATACGCCCGCTGAACACTGGCAATTATCTCGATCGTCCGCTGGCGGAACTGCGTATCGGTGAGCGAAAGGTTCCGCTTTGCTATCTCGATCGCCCGCCGCGGCTGATCGAATTTTCGGCCGCGAAAGATGGGCTGTGTGATCTGGAACGCAAGATTTGAATTGTACGTCGGGTTTACCTGCGTGAAAATATTGTTCGTCGTATTGCGGGTGTTATTTGCCGTAACGCTAAAGGTCGCGCCCGTCGGGCGAAACGAACCGGACACGCCGGCATTGCCGACAAAATTAGACTGGGTCAGCGAAAAATTAGGCCCGCCGCCGAAAAATGAGAACACCGGCGTTTTTGCGCGTTCGTAAAAGGTCTGGCCCGTCAGATGCGGTTCGTACGCTCCGCGGGCGATCTTCAGGTCAAATTCCGCGATACGCACATTTTTTCGCGTTACCTCAATGTCTTTATTGTTCTCAAGCGCCTTTGTGATCGCATCGGCAAGGGTCAGTGGCTGCTGGTCGGCCATATCTACGCCGACGCGGCCTAGGTCGGGCAGGCTTCGGTCTTCTGAGCGGTAATTCGGCGCTATCGCGGGTACACCCTTAAGGTCCTGCGGCTTGACCTGCTGTTTGTCCACAACGGGCGGTGTTGCGGCCGGGGTCGGCGCGGGTGTCGCGTTCTGGCCAATAGCCGCCGTCGCGGTTGCCAGTATGGCGATCATAAATATAAATAACTGCTGTTTCATAATGCGATCCCCATAAAAAACTGGGAATAAATGAACCCGCCCAAAATGAGCAGGAAACCGCCAATTTCACCCGCGATCAGGGCGTACATGAACCAAGTCGTAATAAAATTCCGTTCGCGGAACATATTGTCCGTTCGGTTGCGGAAACCTTCGGCAATGTAGCCCGTCACGGTCAAGGCAAAGAGCGCTATCGGAGCGCCCACGATCAACAAGCGGACGTTGCCGCCAAAGGGCGAATACTCGATCAGTTTTGCAATGACCAGGCACGCAAAGCTGTAAAAGAACGAAGCCCTGTGGGCGATATCGACGTAGGCCGGTGCATGGTGCTCCGGCGACGTCATTATCTTTCGATATTTCCATACGCCGGTCGCCATCCCCGACATAAGGAACAGCCCCGAAAAAAGCAGTGCCGTTTTTTGGGCCGCATCCATAAGCACTAATTCTTGCCAAACAACGCACCCGCGGCGGCAGCAAACTTTCGCCGGATGCCGCCAAAGAGCCAGTCGGAAAATCGCGTAACGTAGCTGAACAGTCGCAACTCGGCGAAGTCGTCAAATATCGAATAAAAGACCGGGACCGCCAGGAGTGTCAGCAAAAGACACAGGCTCTGGCCGCCGACCACGAGCACACCGATCGACCTGTTCGTACCGGCGCCGGCACCGGTACTTACCACCAGCGGCAGCATGCCCGCCACAAGGGCGATCGTTGTCATCAGGATGGGACGCAGGCGGTCGCGGTTTGCCTGAATGATCGCGTCAAGCCGGCCCATCCCTTGCGAGCGAAGATTGTTCGTATGGTCGATCTGCAGGATCGCGTTCTTTTTAACAACACCGAACAAAAGCAGCAGCCCGAGGCCCGAGAAGATATTGACGGTCTGTCCGGTAACGAGCAGGCTCAAAATTCCGAACGGTATCGAAAGCGGCAGCGTCAGAAGGATCGTCACCGGGTGGATGAACGATTCGAACTGAGCGGCCAGCACGATGTACATAAATATGAACGACAACGCGAATGCAAGCAGGAAGTAAAATCCGGCCTTGCCCATTTCTTTTGACTGGCCGACGTAGCCGGTACGATAACCGGTCGGAAGCTGCAGCTTTGCGACAAAATCATTGATCGCCGCGGTAATGCTGGCCGCCGAACCGCCGGGCTTTGTGTTTGCAAGCAGTGTCACCTGCCGCTGCCGATTCGTTCGCTCGATCGAACTTGGGCCGGTGCCCTGTGACACCGTTACAAGGCGGTCGAGCGTAACCCACCCAAGCTTTGTTGACGGGACGATCAGGCGCTTCAGCCCTTCAACATCGGTGCGAAACGAATTGATCGCCCGAACGCGGACCTCATATTGCTCGGTCCCTTCGTTGTAGGATGTTGCTTCCTGTCCGGCCACGAGCGTGTTCAGGGCCTGCGAAACATCGCCGATCCGCACACCGAGGTCGGCTGCCTTGGCACGGTCAACCTCGAGCCGCACTTCCGGCTTGCCGGAGATGAGTGTCGAATCGACGTCAACAGCATCCGGGATCGTTTTCATTTTTTCGAGGATCTTTTCCGAGTATTCCTTGAGTTTGGCCAGATCGGGGCCGGCAATCATGAACTGCACGTTGGCGTTGCGAAAGCCGCCGCCCGAGAATGCCTGTACCTGCTGTACGGCCGTGCGAAGGCCCTCGAACTGCGGATCGTTCAGCAGCTGGCGGGCGTCGGACATCATCACTTCCTGCGATTTGGGCCGGTTTGGAATATCGGTCAGCTTTACATATATCGTTCCGCTGTTGACGACTTGTGCCTGGCCGCCGCCAACGGTCGCCAACGTGTCCGTTACACCCGGCATTTCGCGAATACGTGCGGCGATGCGCTCCATCAACAATGCCGAAGCATCAAGGCTGTAGCCTTCAGGCGCACGGACCGAAACTTCAAACTGCGATTGATCGTCAACAGGCAGGAAGTTCTTGCCGACAAACATGAAAAGCGGAATGATGGAAAGAAAGACAAGTCCGCAAAGCGTTATGATTACCCAGCGGTGGCCCATCGAAAATTTCAAAAGGAAGGTATAGATGCCGTCAACGTGGCGGAACCAACCTGCTTCTTTTGATAAATGCGGTTCGTGCCGCTGCGGTTCTTCGCCGCGTTCCATCGCTTCGTCATCAAGGATGTCAGGTGCCGGCCTTGCCTTTTTCAGATGGGTGCGCTTGATGAGCCTTGCGGCCAGCATCGGCGTAAGCGTAAATGACACCAGCAATGAAACGGCAACGGCAAACGCCGCGGTGAGGCCAAAGCTGGACATAAATCGCCCGACAATTCCCTGCATGAACCCGATGGGAACGAACACAGCCATAAGGCTGAGCGTCGTTGCCATAACGGCCGGCCCGATCTCTCGCGTGCCTTCGATCGCCGCCTGGAACGGGTCCATTCCCTTTTCTTCGATAAACCGGAAAATGTTTTCGAGCACAACGATCGCGTCGTCGATGACAATACCGACCATCAATGTCAGCGAAAGCATCGTGATCGAGTTGAGCGTATAGCCCATCGCGTACATCAGCCCGAAGGTCGAAATGATGGATGTGGGAATTGCGAGTGCGGCGATGAATGTCGCTCTAAAGTTCCACAGAAACAGGAAAACGACGATGGCAGCCAGGATCGATCCAACGATCAGGTGCTCTTCGATCGCACGAAGCGAGCTTTCGATAAATATCGAGTTGTCGCCGATGATGCGCACCTCAAATCCGGGCGGCAGCGTGCTTTTTATACCGGCAGCCTCATCACCGGCGATCTCTTTAAGCCTTTCTTTTACACCGTGGGCAACGGCGACCGTGTTCTGTCCCGATTGCTTTGCAACGATCAGCGTGACCGCCGGCTTGCCGTTAAGCCTGGCTTCTGAGCGGAGTTCTTCAGCCCCGTCCTCGGTGCGGCCGATGTCTTTTATCTTTACCGGATAATCACCGCGCGTCGCTACGACAACGTTGTCGAACCCTTCGGGCTTTCGGATCTTGCCCATTGTGCGGACGGATGTTTCGTCACGCCCTTCGTCAAGGCGTCCGCTCGGGAACTCGATGTTCTGGATGCGCAGGGCATTGGTCACTTCGGCCGGCGTGATGTTGTACGCCCGCATTTTGTCCGGATCGACCCAGACGTTGATCTGCCGCTCCTGGCCGCCGATCATCGAAACCTGGCCGACGCCGTTGACCGATTCGATACGTTCCTTTACCTGATTCTTCGCAACTTCTGTCACCTCGCGAAGATTGACCGGTGCTGAAACTACGATACGCAGCACGGGCGCGGCGTCGGTGTCGAGCTTCATCACCGTCGGCTGTTCGGCGGTGTCGGGCAGGTTTGGAATAACGGTCTGAACGCGGTTCTCAACTTCCTGAGCGGCAACGTTAACGTCCTTTTCCAGCACGAATTGGACAAAGACCTGCGACATTCCCTCGATAGAACTTGAGCGCAGTTCGTCGATGCCGCTGATGGTATTGACCGCTTCCTCGATCTTTTCGGTGATCTCGGTCTCGATCTCTTCGGGCGATGCTCCCGGATTTATCACCGTTACCGTGATCGTCGGAAAATCGATCTTTGGGAAAAGGTCCACGCCGAGGCTCAGAAACGAGAACATTCCCACCACGACAAGCGACATTACCAGCATCGTCGCGAAAACCGGACGCTTAACACAAATTTCTGCTAACCACTGCATAAATTAACGACCTCGATCTTTTCAGATCCAAAACAACCAGGCTATTTTCGCTTGCCGCTTCGATGCCTCTTTATTGCATCAACGATCTCAGCGACGGAACGGTTATCGTCTGCCGCTTGGCGCCGCTCAGTAAAATCGCCCAAACCCAGATTCAATTGGCTCAGAAAGCGCAGCGTCTTGGCAACACCCAACTCTCTGAACAACACGCCGATGGCCTCTGTAGTTACTTCATCGGTCGTTTCCAGTGTTGTATTCATTTTTTGACCTCCTCGACCAATTCCATTGGAGAAACCGCCTTTACCTTTAGGTCCGTCAGAGCTTTGGCCTTTCTCAGCAATCGATCGTCGCACGTACAGAAAAAGTCGACTTCTCCCGCTTCGGCACTTGCTAAATGCAAAGCATCAAATGCCTTAATGCCTGACGCTCCAAATTCTTCTGCCCGTCGCGCAATAGTTTCATTCGTCGCAACGTATCCCTTGGCCACAGATAAGATGCCAGTACAGGCCGCAAGACGTCGAGCGTCCATGATCTCACCGATCTCAAAATCGAGAGATTCCGAAGAAAACAATGTGAGCCGACCGGCCTCACAATGGGTCAGGATCTCAATGACCGCCTCTGCTTCTTGTTCGATGCGCGGTTGATCCTGATCATCAACCGGTCGCTGAAGGCTGCAGTTGTCAAGGTAGATCTTCATTCCCTACTGCCGGACAATTGCTCCATCCGTCAAAGCGCCGAGATTATCGACCGCTACTGCATCGCCTTCGATCACGCCCTGTTTCACCTGGATCATGTCATTTTCAAGCAGGCCAAGCTGGACAAAATGCTGGCGGGCGATGCCGTCTTTGACCACAAAAACGGAATTTGTATCGCCAACCGTTTTGACGGCGGCGACCGGGATCATCACAGCGGGTTCCGGTTTTGCCTGCGTGATGCGAACGGTTACGAACTGGCCCGGTTTTAGCAGGCCTTCGGAGTTCGGTATCTCCGCCTCAACGTTCAGGGTACGTGCGGTCGTGTTGACACTCGGCGCAACGCGGACGACCGTACCGGCAAAATTCCTGTCCGGATATGTGCTCGTTTGCAGCGAAACACCCTGGCCTGTCGCGATCTTGCCTATCTCCTGTTCGGGCACGTCGATCTTCACACGAAGTGTTGACGTCCTGACGATAGTGGCGATCTTGGAGTTCGGCGTGTTCGGCGAGATATATTCGCCAACGTCCGCCACGCGTTCGGAAACATAGCCGCTTATCGGTGCCCTGATCGTTGTGTCCGACACGGCCTTTTGGGCGGCGGCTATCTGTGCCTCAAGCGGGCCAAGTGCCGCTTTTGCACTGGCAGCGGCGGCACGTGCCGTGTCCACCGCCGAGCGGGCCGTGTCGATCGCTTTTATCGCCACCGCCGCGTTCGACCGCGCCTCATCAAGTTGGCCAAGCAGGGCATCGCGCTGCGATCTTCGCTGATCGTAAATAGCACGCGAAACGTCGCCGGTCTCAAGCAGCCGTTCGGCACGATGCAGTTCCTTTTCGGCAAGCTCAAGCTGGGCCGTGATCGTCTTGACCTGCGAAAAGTCCTTGATCTGAAAGGTCTGGCCGTCGGTCACGCCAAGCCGGGCCTGTGTTTGCCGCAGAGTTGCGACCGCCTGGTCAACATTGGCTTCGGCCTGCCCGACAGCCTTTTTTTGCTGCTCGAACTGGGCCCGTGCCTGATCAAGCCGGATCGCCGCATCGCGCGGGTCAAGCCGGACAAGAACGTCACCCTGGTTCACATAGCTGCCGATATCGAAGTTCACTTCGGCGATCTTGCCGGCCACGGCGGGTGCGACATCGGTTTGAGCATCGCTGGCGAGGTTGCCGGTCGCCTCAATATAGGTCGGGATCGGTTTGACCACAGCCTGGACCGTTTTTACATCAATGACCTGCGGCTGGGCGTCAGTGTTGGCGGCCGTATTGGCACTTGCACCGCAGCCCGTCAGGCCGACGCCCGCGAATGCGGCCAAGGCCAGGACCAAGAAA
>CAUJFK010000058.1 GCA_963169175.1 Acidobacteriota bacterium
CAGGCGAAACATATCTTAAACCTGGTGACCGGATTACGCTCGGCGGTTCAAGCTCAATTGCATTTGAGGTGCCGGCAGAGGACGAGGAGGAGAAAGAGGAAGCGTCCGCATCGGTCGCCGTGCCGCCGGTGGGCGATGCAGTTAGGCAAGTGCCCGGAATGACGGCTGCCGCGCCGACGTCCACAGGCTCGCGTACCATGCTGATGATCGCAGGCGGAGCGGTTCTGGTCGCGATCGTGGTTGTCGGTGTGACGGGCACTATCTATTACCGTAGTGTATCATCCGGCTGCGCCGCGACGGCCAAGATCCTCAAACCAGAGCCGGGCGAAACCATTTACCAGCCCACGCAGATCGAGGTGGACAGCGATAAGACCGAATGCGTGACGAAGGCCATATTTACCCTCGACGGCCAGGAGTTTGCAAGCGCGGACTCCGAACCATACACCGCGACCCTTGACCCGAAAGAACATCCCGATCTTGCGGACGGCTTTGACCATACCCTGGGCATCGTACTGGTGGCCGATGACGGCAGCCAGGTGCCGCAGGGCGGCGTGCTCCTTGCAATGGAGACCCGAAAGGTTGAAAAGTCCGACGAAAGGCACGGGGCCGATCAGCCGCCACAGCAAACGCCGGGCAGTACCGAGGTAAAAGGTAAAGAGATCTCGATCATTCAGATCCAGGAAATGACGAACGATCTGGTAAAGCGGTTCTTAGGCAATAACCGATACAATGTCTCCAATAAGCAGTTTCTTCAGGAAGTACAGAAAAAAGCGGCGGAATACGCCCAGGACGGCTACTATGACCGGGCGGCACGTTACCGCGACGCGATAAATGTTGCTTTCGTAAAGGAACAGAATCTGGATCCGGCGCTCGGCTACATGCTAGCTATGAGCCGAAGCAAATTCGACCCGCAAAAACAGGGGGCTGAAGAAGGCCTGTGGCGGATGAACGCAGACTTTGTCAAGGCGAACGCATATGACGGGCTATGCGGCGGCCAGCCGATCTCGGAGCCGACACAAAACTGTGCGGCAAAGGCCGCGGCACTTTATATGAAAGCGCTCGTGTACGGTGTTTTCGATGGCGACCCGGTCTATAGTGCCGTCGCGTTTGGGAGATCGACCGCCGACGCCGTCGCATGGAAAGCAACACTGCCAAAAGACCGGTCAGATGTGTGGAATTCGATCCGAACGGCGCCCGAACGCGAGCAGCTGATCAGATTCTTTGCCGCCGGTATAGTTGCGCAAAATCCATTGAAGTTTGGGCTGAAACGCGATAAACCGATATCGGGTCTATATCCATGAGGTTCTTACCACAGAGGCACAGAGACACTGAGTATGATAAGAATAACGGCCAACGCGTCTTGCAGTGAAAACTCTGTGCCTCAGTACCTCTGTGGTTTAGCTGATCTCTATGCTTGAGGTAACGCTCACATATCCAACGCCGGAAGGCTCGCGTGAGATACGCATTGACGACGGAAGGACGACGTTCGGCCGCGGGAGCGAGGCTGTGTACCGTTTTGCCGATGACGGCCTGTCAAGGCTCCATGCGACCGTTTACCGAGAGGGCGACCGCGTTTGGATCGTGGACGAAAATTCATCGAACGGAACATTCATCAACGGTGAGCGTGCGGCCCCCGCCGGCACACCTCTTCGGAACGGCGATTCGGTCCGGATCGGGCACCAGACGAACCTGCATGTCTGGATCGCCGAAAAAGCCGAAGCGAAACCGGCCCCGGCGGCATATGCCCCAGCTCAGTCGGCGGCCCAACCTATATCCGCAGGCCCGGCGGGAATTAGCGTGCTGCCGGTTGCACTTATCGCGGGCGCGATACTAATCGTTAGCTTGTCGGCTGTCGTTATCGGCTACACTGTGCTCGGAAAAAGCAGGACCGAGGTCGTTCAAAGCACCAGTGAGGATTATGATGCCGACGAAGACAAGCCGGTAAAGGATACCAAGCCAAGCCCGACACCAAAGTCCGACTCGACGACACGTTATGCGGATGTTGATGCCGGTCCGGTCCCGAACGGCAGCCCTGCCCAAACTAACGGCACCGCTCCGCCGCCTGACCTTTTGAAAGGACGCACATACCTACAACTTTCGGACGCTGAGAAACGTCAATATCTAAGCGTCAACGCGATGAAGATCGCCCAAATCATCGGGAATAACAGCAGCGATCCGATACCTTCAGCAGCCCTGGACAAGATAAAATCCTTCACCGACGGCTTTGCATCCAGGCTTAACGCGAAGGGTACCAACGGCTGTGCGACCCGTCGTCCGTGGGGCGACAACCTCCAGGTCACCTATGAGCGGGCCAGTAAAAATGCCCCGTTCATAAACAAGGCCTTTAATGAAAAGGGAGTAGATTCAAGAATAGGCCTGTATCTGGCGATGATCGAATCTGAACATTGCGTTTGCCTGCAAAGCAGCACGGGGCCGCTCGGAATGTTCCAATTTACGAAAGCAACTGGTGAGCTTCACGGTTTGAAAGTGCGGTCTGCAGCGTCGCCGGACAATCCTGATGAACGATGCGAGCCAGAGCCGGCGGCCCGGGCCGCAGCCTCGTATATGAAAGCACTGATGGGTCGATATGGAACGGGCCCTGCCAGCATACCGCTCGCGATCGGCAGCTACAACAGCGGCGAGGGCGGATTGAGTTCAAACCTGGTCAAAGCCCTTGAATCAAATTCCGGTTTGCCGCGTGATTTTTGGATGCTCATCGCAAATGGCGACAAGCTGTCTAAACAGTTTCAGGCTGAAAACTTCAAATATGTGCCAAAGTTCTTTGCAGCGGCCATAATCGGCGAGAATCCACAGGATTTCGGGCTCAAGCTCCAGCCGCTCTCGACCTATTCGAAGTAGCCGCAGACGATCTGCCTATGCCCAAGCTTTGGCTTGAATTCATTGACGAAGAAGGCGATGAGCAGCGCGTCGAGGTCGAACCTACGCCTTTTGTTATCGGGCGCCATTCCGAATGCGGCCTTACAATTCTTGATGGACGCCTCTCGCGCGAGCACGTATGTATAGAACTGCAGGCCGAAACGTTCACCGTATCTGATCCAGGTTCAAGTAACGGGACAACCCTAAACGGCAAGAAGGTGACGGATCCGGTTGAACTGCGGAACGAGGACGTATTAGACCTTGGCGGAGCGGTTATAATGACCGCGGCTATCGAAGCAGAATCAGAAGATGCCGCATCTGCTGCAGAGCCTGACGCTCCGCCGGCACCCGACCTTCCGGATACGCCCGACGCGGCCCCTGCGGGACAATCTGCGGCCGTCGCAGCTCCACTTCCGCCCGCAATAGGCGCGGTTGGAGCAGAAGCATCGACGGGCGGTGGCATTCCGACGGCACTCTTTTTTATCGCCCCGCTCATCGGGCTTTTCGTTCTGGCGGTCGTCGTGGGGGCGGTCGTTCTATTGGGCGGAGGCCAACAGCAGATCGCAGCCTCGAATGGGGAAGATCACTACTACTCCGATGACAGCGATCCGGCTCCCGATAAGGACGATGCCGATGATCCCCGGCCGCGAAAGTCAGCGACACCCGGCGGATCGAACACATCTTCAACGGATGGCCCTGTCGCAACATCATCACGATCGTCTGACGTTAATTCGACGGTTCCGGGCCCGGACACAAGCGAAACAGCGGTCGTCGAACGAAACGGGTCGATATTTATCCGTCAGGTCGCGCTGAATGATCCAAGAGCGTTCCTCACCGGCGAACAGGCGGCAAGGGTCAACAGCAAGATCAAACAGGTTGGACGATCTTCAGCGCTTGCTGACAATCTAAGCTCGGCCCGCAAGAACGCGGCGGCGATCAAAGCCCTGGCGGAACAAACGAACCTGAAACCGCAGTTCCTGGCAATAGCCGCGATCACGAAACTCGGCGGCAGCCGCGGTGATGTCCTGCAGGCGGCCAAAAGCGTCGTCAGCGTTTATGAGCAGCTTCGGATACAGATAGGGAACGAGAATTCTGACGATGCCCTGCTGATGGTCGCGGCATACGATCAGGGAGCGGCGGGCGAGGCAATGAAGATGCGAAATATGCTCCAGGACCTTGCAACAAAGTCGAGCGAAGGGGCCCGGACGATCCGTTCGATCTGGTTCCTGGAAAAGAACGGCAAGATCAGTGCGGCCGAATTTGACCGCGCCCTGAGTTTTCTGGCCATCGGGACGATTGCGCAAAACCCGAAGGATTTCAGCGTCAACGCAGAGGCGCTAAAGCTATAGCCGCATCGAACAAGACGTGCAGGAGAGTTATGGAAACGGAAGAAATGCTGTCGGGCGACCTGAAACTCGATATCGGCGGCGAACACTTTGAGCTGAACCTGACCATTCCGGCAACGCCGGTGAGGCCGAGGCGGATGCTGCCCGTTTTCCAAATGCTGACAAACCAGATAGTGGCCCGCGGCATAGAGCGCGCGAATGAAGAAGGCAAGGCCATCTCGTGCAAGGCGGCATGTGGGGCGTGCTGCCGGCAGCCGCTGCTTATCTCCGAGGCCGAGGTTTTCAATCTTGCCGACCTGATCGAGTCGATGCCTTTCGAACGGCGAACTACGATAAAGCAGCGCTTTCGCGAAGGCCGCGAATATTTTGAAAAGCTCGATTGGTTCAACCGCTTCGACGCTATGAGCGAGCGTGCCAAGGCCGGGCCGAGCGATGAACTTGGCCGCGAGTTCGTCGCGCTTTTGTCCGAATATATCGATCAGCGCGTGGCATGCCCGTTTCTCGAGGAAGAATCGTGCTCGATCTATGAGGACCGGCCGCTGATCTGCCGCGAATACCTGGTAACCTCGCCTGCCGAGAATTGCGCCGCTCCGCGGCCGGACAACACGGCCAAACTTCCCATCAGCGGCAGCGCGGCACGTGCTTTCGCCATGCTGGTGAAAACTGAGAATTCAGCAAAACCTTCTTCCCTTCTGCTGATACGCCTGCTCGAGTTTGCTGAAACGCATACTGACAGGTCAGAGCAAAGGATCGGCCCGGAGTGGACCGACGACTTCCTGCGGCTGCTGACCGACCGCAAAGACCCGGGGCTTGCCGGGCCAAAGGCTGAAGCTGCGTAATTTACTATTTTGTCTATTAGTTTTACTATTTAGGGTCTGACCCTTTCTCTATGAGCAAATACCGCAAAATAGTATGGAACGAGGGGATGCTTCTCACCCCGCACCACTTTCAGCAGCAGGATAACTACCACGAAGAGCTGCTGAGTTCGCGGATCAGGTCTGTAATGCAGCACGAGTACGGGGTAATCGAGCTGCGAGTCAATCACGAAGCCATCGCGAACGGAAGTTTCCAGGTGACGAACATTAGGGCTGTAATGCCTGATGGGCTGCTGGTCAACGTCCCTGACGCCCAGGCAGTGCCTGACCTTCGGCCGGTCGGTAATCATTTTAGTGTCGAGGCGGAAAGGCTTGGCGTGCATCTGGCTGTCCCGGCCCGAAAGATGGGCGAGGCAAATTTCCAGGCCAGCGGAGCGGCGGCCAATGGCAATCTGCGGTATTTGCAGGAAGGTTCCATGGTCAAGGATGAGACCAGCGGCACCAATGAACAGCCGATCGCTTACGCGAAAAGCAACCTCCGCATCATTTTCGACGACGAACTTCGTGACGGCTTTACATCCATCAAGATCGCCGAACTCGAGCGGACGCCGACCGGGCAATTGAAAATGTCGGACGAGTATATTCCGCCGATACTTCAGATCTCCGCCTCGGCATGGCTTGCAAATATGCTGCGGCAGATGGTTGAGAT
>CAUJFK010000059.1 GCA_963169175.1 Acidobacteriota bacterium
CCGAGCACGGCGGAGCCAGCGGCGGCGTTATCGCGGTTGTAACGAAGTCCGGTACGGACCAGTTCCACGGCGAATTCGGTGCCCAGATCGAAACGTCGGGCCTGCAGCCGAACAATCGTTTCGTTACGCAGAACTACGCACCGAACGATGACGCTTCCTATCAGAGATGGTATGCGTTCCAATCGCCAAAAGATGATTACACCCAGTTCGACCCGACCGCCTCGCTCGGCGGCCCGATCGTAAAGGAACATCTTTGGTTCTACGGCATTTACTCGCCCCAGGTATTCACCGGGTCGCGTACAACCAACTTCTTCCTTCCGTTCAGCCCTGCAACTGGACCGGTACTAATACCGAATACCGCTTACGGGCCTGACACATTTCATGTCAAAACAAAGTACGAGTATGCTCAGGGCAGGCTCGATTATACCGTCTTCAACAATCTGAACGGTTTCACGTCGTATCTGTGGAATCCGCTTTCGGTTGAAGGCATTTATCCGCACGGGGCCCTGTCTGTTGGCGGTGCGCCTATCTCGCAGGTTGGATACACAGAAAAGGGTTCTGACCTTGCAAGGCTAAAAGGCGGACGTGAAAATTCGAACGTCTTTACGACACAGCTCACGTGGACCCCGTTGTCGACGCTAGCCGTCACGGGTCGTTACGGACATGGCTTTGTCAATTCTAAGACAAGCTCATATGCCGCTTATTACGCTTTGAACCGCACGTGCCAGGGAAATTCCGGCGCTGCTTATACAAGCGGTATCGCGGGTTGTGCGCGCGGCTTCTGGGACTCACCGACCGGTAACGGCGGTTCGGAGTATGAGGTCTCGAAACGGCACACTGCAAACTTCGATGCGGTTTACACATTTAGCGCCCTTGGACGACATACGCTAAAGGGCGGCTACGAGTTTGCAAAGCTCTATTCGGCGATCCGTGGATCAACCTCGTCGGTTGGCCCGGCTGGCCGTGTTGCCCTCTACTATAACCGCGACCCCGATGTTTACGGCATCCGTGTTAACTGTACATACGGTGTTGACTGTATCGGATATGGAACATTTATCCGCTATGGTGAAACGGGTGCGGCAAGCAACAAGGCACAGGGCCTATACATCCAGGACAAGTGGCAGATCGGCCGCCTGACGTTGAACCTTGGTGTTCGTTCGGAAAGCGAGAACCTTCCTGCATACAACCTGGGCAGCGGCATCGCGGTCCCGATCGATATGCCGTGGGCACGTAAGACGGTCCCGAGGCTTGGCGCTTCGTACGATCTTTTCGGCGACGGAAAGACCCGCATCTTCGGCAGCTACGGCGTATTCAGCGACCGTATGAAATTTGAACTTCCGATCGGCTCGTTCGGTGGAGCGATCTATTATGTAGATTACTTCCCGATCCTTGCGAGCAATCCGCAGTTCTCGTACTACACCCCGAGCGTTATCCTCGGTAACTGGCCGACAAGCGTCATCGGCGGCGGCGATCCGTCAACCGCGGGCGGCCTTAGCCAGCTTCAGATCGATTACCGCGTTCCGTCGAATTTGACCCCGGAAGACTACGAGAACCTCGTCGGCTTCCCGATCGTTGGTATCGATCCCAAACTGAAGCCGTTCAAGCAGGATGAATTCACGGTAGGCTTTGAATCGCAGCTTTCGAAGCTGTTTGTTCTCAGTGCCCGTTTCACCCGCAAGAACCTTCTCAGCACGCTGGAAGATATCGGCTCGATCGATAACGGGTTCAGCGAATACTACACGATCGGAAATCCGGGCGAAGGTGTTGCACAGTCTCAGCGTGAAGCAATGGGCCTCACCAAAAGTGCCAAGGCAAAGCGTTTGTACAGAGCGTTTGAGATCGGTTTGACGCGTCGTTTCGCGAACAACTACTTCTTCAATGTTAACTACACGTTCAGCCGGCTTGAGGGCAACACCTCAGGCCTTGCCAACTCTGACTATTGGGATGGCGGCGCGGCGGATGGTTCGAGCGCAACTCGTGCGTCGCCAGGCGTCAACCGCTTCTTTGACTGGCCTCTTAGCGGATTCAACGCGTTGGGCGAACTCGAAGACGGTCCGCTTGCTACTGACCGTCCGCATGTGTTGAAGGCCTACGGCGGATACACATTTGACTGGTGGAAGAGCAGCTCGAACGCGACTGAGATCTCGTTCTTCACCCAGGCAATGAGCGGTACGCCGCAGACGACCGTTATCGATTTTGGTGTGCCGCTTGTGGCAACCAAGCGTGGTGACATGGGAAGAACGCCGACGTTCACTCAGACCGACCTCTCGCTTTCGCACTCTTATAAGTTCGGACGCGATGGCCGGTTCAAAGTTGTCGGCGACCTTACCTTGCTAAATGCGTTCAATGAGAACAACATTACGGCACTCGATCCGCGGAAGTTCTTCCATAACTACATTGGTGAAACGGAATTCGTTCCTGAGTTCGCTGATGGCTCTGGTTATGGAGTTGCGGGATTCCAGTACACGACTCAGTTCATGAACGCCGTCCTTAATGGTGAGGCCGCTCCGTTCATCCAGGCGCTGGATACTCCTTTGAACAGGAATCAGGCGTTTGGCCAGCCGAGCGCCTTCCAGGGCAAGCGTAACATCCGCTTCGGCTTCCGGTTCATTTTCTAAACGGAAACGAAACGAAGCAACTGCGAGGCCGTCCGAAAGGGCGGCCTCATTTTTTTCTGTTGTTCCGGACTGGTCCTGGTTGTGTGATAATTTTAGTAGAAATGTCTGAGCGAATATACCGCGATGCGGTGCATAACATTATTCGGCTGCGGCTTGATTCGGCTGAGGGCGAGTTGATCGCGGGGCTGATCGATACCGCTGAGTTTCAGCGGCTGCGGCGGATACGGCAGCTTGGGCTGGCGCATTTTGCTTATCAGGCGGCGGAGCATTCGCGGTTTGCGCACAGTTTGGGTGCGTTCCATTTGGCGACGCGAACGCTGGCAAAACTGCGGCTCAGTTACGATATCTCCGAGGCGGACCAAACAGCGGTGCGTGTCGCGGCGTTGCTTCATGACACCGGGCATGGGCCGTTCTCACATGTTATCGAACCCGTGCTGGGCTTTCATCATGAAGCGTTCACTGTCGCAGCGATGTTGAGCGATGCGACTGAGGTTGGGCGTCTGCTCCGCGCATATTCACCCGATCTGCCTGAAAGAGCAGCGTCGATAATTAGCGGAACATTCCGCCCGATGGCGCTTGCCCAACTGGTTTCTTCACAGCTTGATGTTGACCGGATGGATTATCTTCTTCGCGACAGCCTGATGACCGGTGTAAAGTACGGCATCTATGATCTTGAATGGATAATCAAATCGCTCGAGATAAACCAGACGGACGATCAGCTTTACGTTTCGGCCCGCGGCCTGTACGCTGTCGAAGATTATCTGCAGGCGCGATATTACATGTTCCGCCAGGTCTATTTTCACCGCACGCTCAGAGCGGCCGAGGCAGTTCTCCACTCGATCGTGCGGCGTGCCTTGACGCTGTTTCAGAGCGGCGGAAATGTGTGGCATCAGCCCGGCGGGGCGTTTGAAAAAATACTCCGCGGCGAGAAACTTTTGCTTGCCGAACACCTTTCGCTTGACGATACTGACGTGCTTTATCACATCAAGCAATGGGCGTTTGCCAATGATGCGGTCCTCGCCGACCTCTCGCGCCGGTTTCTGGACCGCAGGCTTTTCAAAGCTTTCGATCTCGATATGCCGGAGGACGAAACCGAAGAATTCCTAACCAATGCCCGATCGGCGATCGACGATGCTGGTTTTGATCCCGACTATTATTTTATCGAGGACAAGGGCGGCGACGTTCCGCATTATTTCTATACAAGGGACGTGACCAGGCCTAAAGATCAAATATATGTCGAGGTCGGATTCTCGCGTCCCGAAATTCGCGAGATTTCAGAAGTAAGCTCTGCCGTCCGCGGCCTGCAGCAAGGATATCGCATGCACCGGCTCTGCTTCCCCGGCGAGGCAGCCGACAAGATAACCGAACTCTATCGCCGGGCACCAAGGCCGACAGACGCAATGCCTGACTGAACGCCGGCCGCCTTTCGCGTCCGGCGTAGCCTGTCCACATAGAATTGTCATGCCGCCGCCACTCGCGATACAATTTCAATACGATCAAACATGCCGGCCTTAAACGCGCGCATAACTTTGATCATTTTGTTTTTATGGGCGCCATTCGGGCAACGATACGGTTTCCGGCTTTTATTCTCGCGTCGTTAGCCGTCTATTCGCTGTGGTGGCTAGGTTCGTGGATAGTCCCGAACAAACAGCTCTGGCGGCAGATCGCATTTCACTGGTGGTCGCGGAGCTTTGCCGTGATCGCGGGAATGGAAGTTGAGGTCATCGGAAGACCGCCGGCCCCGCCGTTCTTTCTTGTTTGCAACCATTTGAGCTATGTTGATGTCCCCGCACTTCGTCTTGCAGCAAACGGAATTTTTGTCGCAAAAAGTGAGTTAAAGAACTGGTTTCTTGCGGGCACAATGATCGAGACAATGGGGAACATTTTTATCGATCGCTCAAACCGCCGCGATATTCCGCGTGCTGGTGCCGAAGTTATCGAAAAGCTGAGTCAAGGTGAAGGCGTTATCCTTTTTCCCGAAGGCACAAGTACAAAAGGCGAGGTCATTCTGCCATTTAACTCGTCATTCCTGGAATTCGCCGCGTCAACTGACTTGCCCGTTTCGTATGCCTCGCTTCGTTACGCAACGCCCGAAGGCGGTCCTACACCGAGCGAGCGGGTTTGCTGGTGGGAAGATATAACCTTCATGGCCCATCTGTTTCGCTTGCTTTCGCTGCGGTCGTTCCGTGCGATCGTCACGTTTGGCGAAGAACCGGTAGCGGACCCTGATCGGAAAAAACTTGCGGCAATACTGCACGACCGGATCGAAGAGGTATTCATTCCGATGCTTTAACGGCCTTTCACCAAAAACCATTTTCCGAACCGACGCGTATAAACAGAACACGTACGTGACAGGAGCAAATATGACCCAATCGATCTTACGAACGGCCGCCGCCGTCAGCATCATCTTGTCCGCCGCGCTTCTCGCCGCCGCACAGGGCAAAGCTTTTGACACATCGCGAATGGACACGACGGTCGATGACTGCACCGACTTCTTTGATTACGCCAACGGCTCATGGCTGAAGTCCACCGAGATACCGGCATCCGAATCACGTTGGGGCACCTTCAATATCCTTGCCGACAACAACAATGCAACGCTTCGACATATCCTGGACAAGGCCACGAAGACAAAGGCGGCGAAAGGCAGCGATTCGCAGCTGATCGGCGATTTCTATTCGTCATGCATGGACGAAGCCGCTATAAACAAGGCCGGAGCAAAACCGCTCAATCCTTACTTTAAGGCGATCGGCAAGATCGCTTCGGTCGCCGATCTTGAAAAGGAAATAGCACTGCTGCACAACAGCGGTATCCCGGCGATCTTCGGCTTCTTTGGCGGTACCGACCTGAAGAATTCCGAAATGGTCATCATCAACGCCGGCCAGGGCGGGCTTTCGCTTCCCAATCGGGACTATTACCTGAATACAGACGCAAAGTCGGTCGAAACGCGGCAAAAATTTGTCGAGTATATGACGAATATGTTCAAGCTGCTTGGCGACAGTGCCGACAAGGCCGCCGCAAATGCCAAAACAGTAATGGACATTCAAACGCGGCTAGCCAAGGCGTCGCTAAGCCAGGTCGAATTGCGCGATCCCGACAACCGGTACAACAAGATCTCGTTTGCCGATGCGCAAGAGATCACGCCGAACTTTTCCTGGAAGGAATATCTCGCCGTTCGAGCGATCGCACCGCCGGCCGATCTGAATCTCGGCCAACCAAAATTTTTTACCGAAGTAAACGCAATGCTGCCGCAGGTACCGATCGAAGATTGGAAAACTTATCTGCGTTGGATGACCGTGAACGCCGCCGCATCATCGCTTGCAAGGCCCTTTGCGGATGAAAATTTCAAATTCTTCCGCACCTATCTTGCCGGCCAAAAGGAACGTCAGCCGCGTTGGAAAGAATGCGTGCAGGCGACCGACCAGAACCTTGGCGAAGCGCTCGGGATGGAATATGTGAAAACGAATTTTACCCCAAAAGCCAAGGCGCGGATGGACGAACTGATCACAAACCTTTTCGTCACATTAAAAGACCGCATCAACGGCCTGGAATGGATGAGCGATGCGACCAAGACACAGGCACAGACGAAACTTTCCACCTTCAAACGAAAGATCGGCTATCCGGAAAAACTTCGCGGATACAAAGGATTGGAGGTCAGTTCTGATTCGTACGCCGGCAATATTCTTCGCTCGCGGGCGTTTCAAGTAAAGCGAAACCTGCTCGACATCGGCAAGCCGGTCGATCGTTCACGTTGGGGCTTTACGCCGCCGACAGTGAACGCATCGTACAATCCGACGAACAACGACATTACCTTCCCAGCCGGCATTTTGCAGCCGCCGTTCTTCAATTTTGAGGCCGACGACGCGATAAATTACGGAGCGATCGGCGGTGTGATAGGGCACGAGATAACACACGGTTTCGACGATCAGGGCAGCCGATATGACGCCGAGGGCAATTTGAAAATGTGGTGGACAGCCGATGACAGAAAGAAGTTTGACGAACGCGCGGCGTGTGTAATTAACCAGTTCAACGGCTACGAAGTTCAACCCGGCCTGTTCATTAACGGCAAACTGACGCTTGGCGAGAACATCGGTGATTTTGCCGGATTGACCGTCTCTTACGACGCTTTTCAGCGTTCACTGGCGGGCAAACCGCGGCCGGCGAATATTGATGGATTCACGCCCGAACAACGCTTTTTCCTCGGCTGGGCGCAAGTCTGGGCTGGCAAATACACGCCCGAGGCCGAACGCCTCCAGGTAGCGACCAACCCGCACGCCCTGCCAAAATGGCGGGTAAACGGCCCGCTATCGAACATGCCGCAATTCGCAAAAGCATTCGGCTGCAAGAGCGGCCAGAAAATGGTCCGCGAAAATGCCTGCGCGATCTGGTAGCGAAGAGTACGCATCGCCAAACGACAAGCCACAACAAAAAAGGACAGGAATTTACGCCTGTCCTTTCCCATTGTATGTGCTGGCAAAAGCGAGGGAATCTGAAAAGTCTAAAAGACTAAGGCAACAAGGCAATCTTGAAACGCGGATCAAGCGGAATTGAGCGAATTTCTACGGATCTATCCGTCTTTTTCCGCTCGATCCGCCTGATCCGCGTTCAAATTGCCTTCATTACGGAGTCGACTAAAGCTTCAGACACCCTACCGGTTAAATATCGTCGTCTTCCAGATCGACGCCTTTCATTGCTTCGTCCATGTCGAATTCTTCTTCATCTTCGAGAGCAACATCCTCGGCCGCGTCATCGTCAAGCTCCGGTTCCGTTTCGACGCCAGGGACACCGGCCAGGACCGGGATCTCAAAACCGCCGGTGATGCTTGTCATTTCGTCAAACTCGTCATCCACCTTCTGGTTCTCGGTCGGGTCGTGATCGACCTTGACGTTGCGGTAATATTTCATACCGGTACCGGCGGGAATGAGGCGTCCCATAATGACGTTCTCTTTCAGGCCGCGAAGATAATCGACGCGGCCCGAGATGGCCGCTTCGGTAAGCACGCGGGTCGTCTCCTGGAACGAGGCCGCCGATATGAACGAGTCGGTGGACAAGCTGGCTTTGGTAATGCCAAGCAGCAGCGGTTCACCGACGGCGGTTGCACCGCCTTCTTCACGCACGCGGGCATTTTCGTCCTCGTACCTAAAGCGGTCGACCTGCTCTTCCATCAGGAATTCGGTATCGCCGACTTCCTTGATCTTCACCCAGCGGAGCATCTGCCGAACGATCACCTCAATGTGCTTGTCGTTAATGTTCACACCCTGCAGGCGATAGACCTCCTGGATCTCGTTCACGATATAGTTCTGCAACGCGCTTGTTCCAAGAACGCGCAAGATATCGTGCGGGTTGAGCGGGCCGTCCATCAGCGGTTCACCGGCACGGACGCGGTCGTCCTCCTGCACGTTGATATGTGTACCGCGCGGAATGTCGTATTCCCGTTCGGCACCATCGTCGCCGGTGATGATGATCTTGCGCTTACCCTTCGATATCGGCCCAAATTTGACCGTACCGTCGATCTCGGACATAACCGCCGTTTCACCCGGCCGACGTGCTTCGAACAGCTCGACGACACGCGGCAAACCGCCGACGATGTCCTTCGTCTTGGTCGTTTCACGCGGGATCTTTGCGATGACATCGCCCGGCTTGACCTCTTGCCCGTCTTCGACCAGCAGGTTGGCACGGATCGGCATCTGATAGGTCTTCAGGGTCTTGCTCCCGCTTTTCATCTCAAGGCGCGGCTGGTTCTTTTCATCCGAGTCCTTCACCACAAGACGCTTCTGGCCTGTGACCTTGTCGATCTCTTCCTCGACCGTCTTGCCTTCCTTCAGGTCCTGATACTTGACCGTACCTTCGACCTCGGTGAGGATGGCGAACGTGAACGGGTCCCAGGTAACGAGAATGTCATCCTCTTTTACCTTCTGGCCGTCCTTAACGTGAAGCTGCGCACCGTAAACAACCTGGTATCGTGCAACTTCGCGTCCGCGTTCATCGACAAGTGCGATCTCCGACTGACGCTTAAGCGAGATCATTTCCTTATTGCGGTTTTTGATCACCTTAAGGTCGTCATCGTATTTGACCGTTCCGTCCATTGCGGCAACGTGCTTGGTCTCCTGTTCGAGCCGAGCGGTTCCGCCAACGTGGAACGTACGCATCGTCAGCTGTGTTCCGGGTTCACCGATCGACTGTGCCGCGACAACGCCGACAGCCTCGCCGATCTCGACCGTGTTGCCTGTCGCCAGGTTTCGGCCATAGCACTTGACGCAGATGCCGCGGCGGCTTTCGCACGTCAGCGGTGAGCGTGTACGCACCTTTTGCAGGCCCGAAAGCTGCACGCTTGCGGCAAGCTCTTCGTTGATCTCGGTATTTGCCTCGACAATGATATTGCCTTCGACCGGATCGATGATGTCATCAAGCGACGTGGTACCGACAATGCGGTCACGCAAGCTTTCTACTTCTTCACCGTTGCGAATGATCGCCTCGGCCCAAACACCGCGGACCGTGCCGCAATCCTGTTCGGACACGATCACGTCCTGCGCCACATCGACCAAACGGCGGGTCAGATAACCCGAATCGGCGGTCTTCAGGGCCGTATCGGCCAGGCCCTTGCGGGCGCCGTGCGTTGAGATAAAGTACTGCAGCACGTTCAGGCCTTCGCGGAAGTTGGCGACGATCGGTGTTTCGATGATCTCGCCCGACGGCTTGGCCATCAGGCCGCGCATGCCGGCAAGCTGACGCATCTGCGCGGGCGAACCACGGGCACCGGAATGCGACATCATCCAGACGGAGTTGGTCGGACGACCGATCTCCTGCTTCTGGATCTCCTTCATCATCGCGCCGGCGACCTCGTCGGTGCAGCGCGACCAGGCGTCGACCACCTTGTTGTAACGTTCGCCGGCGGTGATGAGGCCATCGAGATACTGCTGCTCGAACTCCTTCACTTCGTCCTTCGTCTTCGCGATGGAGGCGACCTTGCTGTCCGGCACGACCATGTCGTCCTTGCCGAACGAAATGCCGGCCATCGCCGCCTGCTTGA
>CAUJFK010000060.1 GCA_963169175.1 Acidobacteriota bacterium
ACCGCAAGCCTGCCCAACTTATACCTCCAACTCTCAACTTTCAATCAACCAACTTTGAACTAAACAATACTTTCCCTGGCCGCTCACTCGACCGAAAATCTATACACCGTCGTCTGCAAATATTCCTCAGCGGGCCGCAAAACGGTTGTCGGAAAATCCGGCTGATTTGGCGAATCCGGAAAATGCTGTGCCTCAAGACACAGGCCTGAGCGAAAAGGATATTCCCTGCCGCCCTTGCCCTTTATCGAAGCATCCAGATGGTTGCCGGAATAAAATTGAATTCCCGGCTCGGTCGTTTCCATGTCCATCCGGCGGCCCGACGTTGGCTCAAAAACGCTTGCGGCAAGCGAAAGTTCATTCTCCGTTTTACTCAGCACCCAATTATGATCATAGCCGTTGGCAAACCGCAGTTGTTCATTGTCCGCATCAATGCGCGAGCCGATCCCGCACCGCTGCCTGAAATCAAACGGCGTCCCATCAACCGGGCGCAGTTCACCAAGCGGAATTGACGTATTATCCGTCGGCGTAAACCGATCGGCATTTATAAAAAGTTCGTGGTCAAGAATGCTGGCGGCTCCCGCTCCGCTCAAGTTGAAATAGGAATGGTTTGTAAGATTGATGATCGTGTCCCGATCGGTCACCGCCCAATATTCTATCTTCAATTCGCTGCTTTCGGTCAGCGTATAGCAAACCTTAACATCCAAATTTCCCGGATAGCCTTCTTCGCCGTCGGGACTAAAATACCTAAGCTCCAGCATCTCAAAAAACACAACCCAAACGCAACATTTTGTTCCGTCCATTTTCGCGACTTCATTTCGTTCTCTTTCGTATCTTCATTTCGTTCTTTTTCGTGGTCCGGGTTTTTGTCGTGGCTTCACTTCGTGCATTTCGTGGTATTGGGCTAAAACACCAGCGGCGAATTACACGAAACAAAAACACGAAGCACACAAAAAGCCCGCAAACCAAAGCAACTCAAGCGGAATGACAGCAAGATAGATCATTCCCTTTTTGTCGCTGAGATTTGCGGGCCAATTTTGTCGGTGCGGAACGGGCTCAAAGGAGGCGCGGATGACTGATTCCCGTATCATCCACTATTTTTCAGATCGTTCCCGCCGACAAAAACCTGATCTTTTAGGAAAGCGTTACCGGATAATTTGCCGAGTAGCTTCCGACCTGTTCATTCCGTCTCATATAAACGGCTCTAATAACTCCTTTCTCCGGCATTGCGGGATTCTGCGGCGTTACCTGAAAGCCGCCGGGAGTATTCGTTAAAAAGGCGACGGTCGTAAAACTTGCTCCGCCGTCACGCGAATATTCCACTTTCAAAGCATCCATTCCCTTCATGCTGCCGGCAAGGTTCACCCAGTAACCGGTCGAAGTCTCTGCCTTCAAAACAGGCACTACCGAATCCGGTGCAGGCCGCGTCGTTTCCGCTCCGACTATCCCAAGATCTTCCCCGATCGCCTGCGTATATGTCGGCGAAGCCACGATCTGATCGCGCAGCCGCATAAAACTTTTCACAACTCCGACCGGATATGTCGTCGCTCCAACTACAGGAAATACAGGAGCTTGCGGCGTTCGCCCCGAAGGCTCGCCAAACAATACCTCTTCCCGCCACTGCGTCATCGACTGCATTGTCGACTTTGCCAGGTCAGTAGAATTTACCGCCCCAACAAACGCCGCACACAACCCCTCCGCCGCCGTAACCTGCGCCGCCGTCAAACCCAACGCAGTCCCGTAAACCGATATTTTAGCCTGAAAGTTCTGTACCAGAACCAGCTGTTCCGGCATAGAAGTAGGCCACCAGAATTTTCTGGCCATAATTTTAGTCTCCTTAAATTTTAAGATGAGGATTATCCGGAAACAAAGCCAGAACGGCCACAGGAAGGATTCGCAAAAACATCAAACGAACAAAAGCATCTGCCTCAATAAGGTGAGGGTTTCCGGGCAGAGCCAAATACATAATAAGCAAATTTAGTACAAACCGTCAAGAACTTTTTTGGATCAGGATCTAATGAATTGCCACTAGCTTTAGCTAGTGGTTGGATTTCCAAAATGATTTCGGGCTTTAGCCCGATGTTCGGCTAAAGCCGGGGAAATTGTATTGCCTTTCCACTAGCTAAAGCTAGTGGCAATTTATAGGAACAAGAATCTAATTTGTAATGTTGCGGGCGCGGTTTAGGCGTTTTGAGACGAGGTCGATGACGGCCTCATAAACCGCATCGCGTTCGCCGGTCGTCAGGCCGAGAGCGTTGAAGATAATATTGTCCAACTCGCCTCAAAACTACCCGACCAAAACGTTCGAACAGCAAAACGTCAAGACTTTCGTTCCGTCAATGCCGCGTCTTCACGGTGCAGTTGCTCGATGTTAGGAAATAGCTTGTGAACCTTTGCAACAAAATCCTTGTCGTTCAGCATGTCGAATGTTATGTCCTTGAAAATAACATCGAGCTTCATGCCGCTCACGAGGTCTGCGATCTTGGTGCCGGACGGTCGAAGCCGACCAACCAGCAGCTCACAAACACTGTCATGATCGGGTTCGTCGCTTAGCAACGCGTACCGCATACTGCGAGGCGGACTCTGGAGAATGTCCGGTGCAAGGACGCGGGCAAGGCGTTCACAGTTACCTTCAATTTCGGCAGTTAGCGATTCGACCAGTTCTTTCTTGGCCGTTTCGATCATCGTCTTAATAGCTGTTACTCTTTTTTCGAATTCTGTTTTTTCGGATCGTTTTAGTATCCGTCCGTGGTTCTTCCCGACTGACTTAGTGAAATCCTCGCGCAACTTATTAACGGCGAAAATAATACCGTTAAAATCCCTGACAATCTCGCTGTCGCGATCGACAAGCCGATAGCTTGCTGTGAGACGCTGGCGGACTTCTACATCGCTGACAAGTTTCAATAGGTCGGGCGGAACAGGAATCCTATGCGAGTTCAGACTGCATTTTTCAAGATGGATATCGACGAACTGAAAATAGGATTGATATACGCGAATCTGCCTTGTCGCATCAAACTTTTGCGGCGGTGCTTCTTTGATCTCTTGTTGGATAACCGATATTTCGTTTGGAGTGACGCGCTCACGGCCGATCTCGGGTTCTTTTGAATCTGGAATAACGGCTGCTTCGATTGGGTCGTCCTTATCGATGCTCTGGTCAGGCGCGATTGAGACCAGAATTTGTTGGGCAAAATCCTTGCTGACCTCGACGGCGTTAAACGTCTCGTCGTCGGGCTGGTCAAAGATTATTTCGGGCGTCGGCGAAAACACCCACGCGCGTTCATCGACGATCAAAACGCCGATCCGAAGTCCGGGAGCCTTACGAATATCGATATTCGCATCGGCGAGCGTCTTTATGCCGTCAACCTCGCCAAAGCCTAGCCTCAATGCTTCCGCGTCCGCATCGATCACTATTCTTAGCATAACGTCATCTTTTGTAATGCCACAGTGCTTCAACTGCGCGGCAATCTTATCTGAAACATTGGGAGCCGCATAAATCACGCGAGTTTTGGCTTCCGAGATCAACTCCGCAATTCGGTCGTTACTAATAAATGTAAATGTCGGCTGGCTCATAATCTATGTAGTGATCGTCCGGGCGCGGTTTAGGCGTTTTGATACGAGGTCGATGACGGCCTCATAAACCGCATCCCGCTCGCCGGTCGTCAGGCCGAGAGCGTCGAAGATAATATTGTCCAGCTCGCGGCGGTCATCGGATTCAAGATTTAGCATTTCGGCATTAGTAATTACAGACGAACATTCACTGGCTGACAAGAGTTTTGGATCAAATACCGAGAATGCCGCAACTTCGTAGGTTTGTATCTTCATTAAGCCGCCTCCGAAATTAGCACGTCCTGAGACATTCGCGGAAAGCTGTGTAACGGTGGAGTTCAAAGAAACACCGATTTGACTCGGTTCCGAGCCATTGAAGTGGCATTCCTGAAAGTTGTCGCTTACGAAAATGCCGCTTTCCTTTACGAATGAACGCATTACTTCGTTTACCAGATAGTTGACGCTGAGTTTAGGCTTCTTGCGTGTTCCAACATCATACCAATTCCTTCTTCCGCGGCAGCTTGGGCGTTTGTGTGGCGGGTTTGGGTTGCCGTCGTCGTCGAGCCATTCGGTGTCGGTTTCGCCCCAGCCGATGTATTCGTGGGCGTTGGTGCCGCGAAGTTCGGATTTGTCTTTGTGGCAATAGAAAAGTTTGTATTTGAGGTCTTCGGGCTTTACGACGATAGAGCGGCATTCGCGCGGGCTTTTTATCACGGGCCGCAGGAATTCTTCCTCGATTTGCCATTTGGCCTGATCTTCCTCGCTAAGATAAAAGAAATCGTTTGCACCGGTTGTTATGCCACGACGAACATCGGCAATAGACCCAAGGCGAACGAGTTTGTCTTTTCCTTTTTCAAGGATGGTGAAATAAATGTCCGGTGCTCGCAGATATTTTCCGCCCCATTTGTCGCCTTCGTAACGGCCGTTTTCGTTTGAGCCGCTTGCGAGCAATTCGGAGCGTGTCTTTGTCAACGCGCGGCGTTTGGTTTCGTCGGCGAGGGCTTCGAGGAACGGGGCACGCAGGGAAAGGAATACGGTTTCGTCCGTGTCGGCGGGAATCTGTTTATGGATAAAGCTGATAATCGTATTTACATCGGCGGAGGCAAACTGGCGTTCGACGGCGCTGTCGTAAACGGCGGCGACGCGTGCATTGTCCAACAGATAGCTCTGCAGCCGTCCGCCATAGCCTACGTCAAGCCACGAATTGGAACAGACAAACACATGCGTCCCGCCACTTTTTAACAACTGCAGTCCGCGAGTATAAAAAGCCACAAAAAGGTCGCTCTTGCCCGTCATCGCGGCGGCGTAGAGTGCGAGCAGCTTTTGTTTATATTCCGCCGGCTTTATCTCTTCCTGCCGGACATACGGCGGGTTGGCAAGAACAACGTCAAAGCCGCCGTCTTCGAATACATCGGCAAATTCTACTGACCAGTCGAAGATGGTTCCGGTGTCGTAGTGATCGATGGTTTGTTCGGTTTCCATCTTTGCGATGTCTGCAGAAAGCGCCGCGAGGGCTTTCTTGTGTTTTTCTACGGCGGCTTTGTCAAAGCGTTTTATTGCATCATCGATCTTTGTCTGGAGCGGTTCGATCGCATTGCGGGCGAGGGTGAGTTTGGCCGGTGACGCGGCTTGCGGTAGATGACGAAACATTTGGGCGATCTCGACGCGGAGGCGTTCGATCTCGTTTTCCGCCGCTGCTTTGGTCTTGTGATCGTCCGCGTCGGTGTATTCTTTCTTGCGCGCCTTGAACTGTTCGATCAACGCGCGTCGATGCAGGTCGCCTTGCCCGACGGTTTCGAGCGGGGCAAGGAGCGAGTCGCCGCAGCCGATCTTGTATTTTAGATTTGGCAGCGGATGCGGATCGTCGCTCTCGATCGCAAGCGAGAGCCAAAGCCGAAGCGCCGCTATTTGCGTCGCAAACCTGTCGATATCGACGCCATAGATATTGTTCTCGATGATCTCGCGTTTCCATTTATACTGAGCGTCTTTGGCAATATTGGTCGAGGCAAACAGAGCCTCGCGGACGTGGAGCAGTTCCTGAAGCATTCCCAAAAGATATGCACCAGAACCGCAAGCGGGATCGCAAACTTTTAACGCGCGCAGACGCATCAATACCTGCTCAGGATTCTTCACCGGCTTTCCGTCGTTTTCGTCAACAAGCGCGGCAATAGCATCCGGCGTTTCGATGCCTTCGAGCGAGTGTTTTAACGCTTCGCGGCACATAAAGCTGACAACCGTCCGCGGCGTGTAATAACTGCCCGACGCGTGTCGGCCCGTGACAAGCTCCTCAAAAACCTTGCCCAACATCTCAGGATCGACCGCAACCTGAACCTCGAAAGGCGTCGATTCGTCGATGGTGAAATTGTAGCGTTCGAAAAGGTTTAGAATTTCCTCGAACCTATCATTTGCGACCGCGATTTTTCCTTTTTCATCCAACCCGTCCTTTTCCGGCTCAAACAGCCCGCCGTTTAGATAAGGAACTTGCCCGCGAATCTCTTCGAGTTCGGTTTGGTTGTGAATTTCCTTTGACTCGGCATGATTGCTCAGGCCGTAGAAGAAAACGTAATAGAGCCGGTCGGTGTAAAACGTTTCGTTGCTACGTCTCGATTCATCAAAAATGCGGCGCAGATAGTTAGTATCACCAGCAAATGTCATCCAGTCTTTCTTCTGAATGAAATACAGGAACATCAAACGGTTGAGCAGACGCTGAGCAAATAGCCGGGCAGTTTCGGCTTCTTTTATACTCTTGCCGGATTCCGCGACAAGCGCATCAAAAACGACCTTATATTCGCGGAAGAAATCTTTGTTCAGGCCCTCGACCGAAAAGGCGTCGATAAGCGTCTTGAGGTTCCGGTCTGTCGTCTTGAAACTATCAAGCCTCTCAACCGGCGTCCGGACGGTTTCGCCTTTTCCGAGAAGGTATGTGTAGCGTTTGGGATCGGTCTTGAGCTCGATCACTTCATCGGTTTCAGGATCGCGGGCGCGGATCTCGGATATTAGCGAGAGCCGCCATTTGTCTTTTTGGACGAAGACGACGAGGGCGGCGTCGACGTCGTTTGTGTAAACATTGCGGAGCAGCGAGCGGAGGCCGACGCGGTTTTGCCAGATGCGAGGTCTGTTGGTGAGATCGACCTGATAAACGCCGACGATGCGGTTATCGGCTGTTTCAAATGATCCGAGTTCCCAGGCGGCATCGGCGAGTTTGTCGTTTGTGACCGGCAGCTTTATCGGATTTTTATGAACCGTGCGGACGCTGAAAATGTCGGTTAGCACCGTTTGCCATAAGTCGTATTTGTAACCGCGTGAGAGTATTTGTTTGAGATCGTCTTTGTTCATTATTTAAGTTTTTCATCGGTCGCCAAAGGCGACAGACCTGTAAAGCCCAGGGTGAAATGAGCGAATGCGAATGTAACCCTGGGTTTCGTTCGCGAGATCTCTGCCATCGCTGAAGGCGACGAACGTCGTTTGCCAGCTTAATTGTTGCTCCCTTACAGGGAGCGAAACAAAATTCCGTTTTACCTGGGGTTTCGCTCGGCGGCCCTCGCTTTACCCCAGGCTTTATAGGTCTGTCGCCTTTGGCGACCAAGAGGGCCAGCTTAATTGGTGCTTCCCTGCATCGAGCGAAACATAATCCTGTTTTCCCTGAGGTTTCATTCGGCGGCCCTCGCTTAGCCCGTGCTTTATAGGCCTGTCGCCATTGCCCACCGCTATCGATCTACAAACGTCTCGGACAACACTATCTCCGGCTCGACATTGGCGGAAAGTTCGCTGGTTGTTTGCGATTCGGTGCTGGTGTCGAGGGCGTCGAACTTGCGGGCGAGTTCGACGAGGACGGTTTCGGCCTGCTGCCAGCTTAGCTGTTTTTTCTCGACCTTCTGCCGCAGCTTTCTTATCTCGTTCGGCAGCTGCGTGTATGTGCCAAGATCGACCAGCGTTCCCAGGTTTGTGCAGATCTCTTTTATCTCTTCGTGTTTTGACAACCCGCGAATATCACGAAGGAATTTCTTTGCCTGATTTGAATGCCCATCGGCCTTATCGGTCGTGGCAGCGGTTTCTGCGATCGAGCCGAAGAAGTCGCGTTCGAAGGCGTCAAGCGCAGACTGGACGTGTTCGTAATGATTCTCGGGCAGCGAAAATCCAGGCTCGGCGGCCTTTGCTTCAAAGATCGCGGCGGCTTCGAGAAAGGTCAGCGAACCTACTTCACCTTTGCCTGCAACCTTGTAAAACTCAGTCTTGTAAGGTGATTTTAAAAAGACAACGGACGAATTATCCATCTCGGATTTATTAGACAGCTTTACGTTCCTCGCCGTCCGGGCCTTTAACGGAAAGGCTTTTATCCGCTTGAATTCATTCGGTGAATTGTCCTTAAATTCCCGTATCAGCCTGAGATACAAAAGCCGCTTGTCCTCTTCGTCCTCGATCCCGGCCTGATAAAGCTGGAACTGCTCGACCAATTCCTCATGCGTGTATATCTTTGCGTCCTCGCCAAAGGCAGAGTGAAATGATTGCAATTTAACCAGCGATTTGTTGTAGAGATTGATGTACTCATCGCCCTGCGGCGAGGGATAAAAATTAAAGGTATGAATCGCCTTGCCGACGCT
Organism: Acidobacteriota bacterium; assembly: GCA_963169175.1. Taxonomy (GTDB): domain Bacteria; phylum Acidobacteriota; class Blastocatellia; order Pyrinomonadales; family Pyrinomonadaceae; genus OLB17. Next base: position 8,145 of record CAUJFK010000060.1, read on the forward strand.
TCCGATGCGATTCACCCGCCCGATGCGCTGCATCAGTCGCGTGGCGTTCCACGGCGTGTCGTAATTGACGATCACATTCGCACGGTGAAGATTTACGCCTTCGGCCAAAACGTCGGTCGTGACCAGTAGTTGATGATCGTCTTGTCGCAGGCCCGTATAATTTGCGTCGAAATTGTCGCGGATCGTCTCGAAAAGTTTCTTTCGATTTTCTGCCGAAATATTCAGGACATCGATGCCAAGCCTCGTCTTTATCGCCTCGGCCAGATGGTTTGCGGTGTCCTTGCTCTCGGTAAAGATAACGAGTTTGCCGGTCGGGTTAATGCTTTTTTTCAGGAATTCATTCTTCAAAGCCTCAAAGAATTTTTCCAGCTTGGGATCGTCTTCGACGTTGTGCCATTTGTCGATCAGATCATTGAACAGAGCAAGATCGGTTTTAAGCCCCGCGACGAAATCGGGTTCAAAGTCAGACGCCGGAAATATCCGGTTGCGCGAATCGGGCTTGTCGATCGTTCGTTCGAGAATATAGTTTTCGACCTCTTCCATCGTAAAGCCTTTTTCCATAAGGGCGTTAACATCGAAATCGGGCGCGACGAAAACCTTGTCGTGTACGAACATATCGATCATTCGCTCAGTCGCTTTTGCGACGTTCGACAAGGTGCGTTTGAATGCAAAGAAGCTGCTTTCGAGCCGCTTGACCATCAAATTTCTAAGAATGCCGGCCAGCGATTTCGAAACCAGCGATGCCTGCGGATAAACCTCGTCGCGGATCTCTTTTTTCAAGGCCAGAATTGCCTGATAGCGGTGATACTGCACATCCAGCGTCAAGATTCGCATTGATTCGAGGAAAAGCTCGCCAAGTTTTCCTTCGAGTTCGTAGCCGATCGACTTTGGCTCGGCTATCTCGGGGAAGGAAATCCCCTGAGCCTTTAGGTCGTCAAGATATTTCGGATAATTCTTGAGGTCGCTCCGCGTTCGGCGGACCGTTATCGGCGAGATTATCCGCTCGCGCATTTGGGCATACAGTTCGCGAATCCGTCCGAGATCGGGATTCGCATCGCTTATGATCTCACGATATTCCTTGATTATCGGGCCAAAAAACTTTTGCAGATTTGTTTCGGTAAGCGAACTTCGCCTTGCATCCTGAAAAAGCTGAAGCTGATAGTAAATATCCGCCGGCCGGTTGTTTAGCGGCGTTGCCGAAATAAGAATGACCTTTTTCTTTTCACCTGCCACCAGACCTTCTGAGTTTCGTTTTGACTTGCATATCCGCTGCAAATTCTCAAACATCTGCGACCTGTGGTTGCGATATCGGTGAGCTTCGTCCACAAGGATAAGATCGTATTCCTCCTTAGGCCAATAATTAGGATTCTTGCCATCGAGGATTTTCTCAAGACTGCCGTTTGTGATGAATTTCGTATCTTTATCGAGCCGAAAATCCCGAAATGTCTCTTTCCAATTTCGCTCCAATGCGGGTGGATAGACGACCAGGATCTTTGTATTCTCCGATCCGTTTGCAATGCGAAACCGTTTCGCGATCATCGCGGCAACTACGGTTTTTCCCAGACCGACAACGTCGGCGAGAAAGAAACCGTTGTGCTTCATCAGCATCTGAAAACCTTCGTTGACGGCATCGATCTGATAGCTGAGTTTGCGAAAGGTCTTTGGAAGGTCGCCGACCGTATCCGGATCGTAATCAATATTGCCGCCGAAATATTCGATAAGGAATTTCAGGTAAAGTTCATACGGCGAAAACGCCTGGTCGATATGCGATTTTTCTTTGAACTCTTTGATGTCGGCAGGGAGGATCGTTGTCGATTCGGCCCAGAGTTTTTCGAATTGGTCGCGGGTGAATTTAACGTCGTCGTAGGATTTGAGGGCGATGTTGAGTTCGTAATTCGGGGCTTCCTTTATCCCCAGCCCGGCCGCGGTCAGGTTCGACGAACCCATTATCACCCAGCCGTCGGAATGTTCGGAATGGACCTCGGGCAGGAATAAATAGAACTTGGCATGCAGCGTTTTGGTATTGTGCGCCCGAACCTCAATCTTTCCGTCCACAAGGTCCTGGACAAAGTCGAGGATGCCGGACTCGACCTCTTTGCTATATTTGGCCTCGCGTATATCTTGGATAAACCAACTGAGGAATTCCTTCTTTGTCCGCGCTTCATCGCCAAAGAACAGCAGGCCTTTCCGCTGTGTTTCCGCGAAGATCTGATCGGTGTTGATCCCCACAAGGATCTTTATCTGTTTTATGTCCTTCAACCAGGGCTGAAGGGCGAAATAGCCTGACGAACGAAAATATCCAACGACAGCATGAAAGGCGTGCAAGCCCTGCATCGTCTGAATAATGCCAGTGAACTTGTCGAAAAGGCTTCGACTCTCATCATTTGTAAAGAAGTTGGAGGACATTTTTGTCGGGACGTGCCGGAAAC
>CAUJFK010000061.1 GCA_963169175.1 Acidobacteriota bacterium
GTTTTCTTACATACAAAAGGCTTCAACAAATTGTTGGGCAGGTTTTGCGGGGAAACAGATCTTGGCGGGGGATGATGAATTTTTTTTGTACAGAACAAGGGGCGGCCGCCGAAAGCGAACTCGGCGGCCGCCTGCGTGTCAAAGGATCATGAACATCCTCGCCGGCCTCCTTGGCACGGCCTTAGGGCGTGGGCCCAGACGTAGTTGGCGATCTCGGTCCCGGCGTCGGCCCCGACCTCGTCAGAGTTACGGAAATGAATGCCCGAATAAACACGGGCGTCGATCACTTCGTTTACGCCATCGGTGAACGATCCCCATTGCCGGTTGATGCCGCTTATTGTGGAAGAGATCGGCATTCCAGGGCTTTCGCCGAATGCGTTGGACATTATCACAGCCATTGCGCTGCTGTTCATCGTGTGGCCGGACGGATATTCCGGATGCGGCGGCGTGGCAAAGAGCGGCGTCCACGCGGTGTCTGGCGCGGTCAAAAGGTTTCTGTCTTCGGCACCGCGTCGGATAGCTGGCTGGGGCCGCCAATTGTTATAGAGGTACTTTGCCTCCCAGCAGATGATCGCCGCGTCCGCCACCGAAAGATAGACAAGGGCATAAATGCGTGCACGCGCCGAGAGGCTGAGATTTCGCGAGGCAATGAGCTGCCTTAGCGGCTGGTTCCAGATATCGGTCGGCGAACCGCGCCAGAACGTTGCGATGCGGGTTTGCTCCGTCGTCCGTGTCGTGCTGTCTATTGAGCCGATCGCCTTTATCTCATTGTAGTCGGCTGCGTATTGCTCACTGTGGATGCTCGGCGGCGGCGGCGGTAAAAATTGTGAATTGCTTTGCAGTACCCACGGTGTTACATCGCCCCAGCCGGCGAGCAAGGCAGGCGCGCTTGTGAGCAGCACCCAAACGCCCGGCTGCCCGGCGCGCGGGGCAGTGTAGTTGTATTGAGCGGAAGCGGCGCCGTCGCCCGAACGTGCGGCAAGTATCGAGGCTGCCGCCCATTGGCCGTACCCAACGCCCGGATCCGACGGGGACAGCCCGTTTGCCGCAAGTGATGACAGGAACATTGCGTCGAGCGACGCGGCACTATTTGGAAAAAGATTCCTGAGTGCGTGATGGGCCGCTGCGATAGCGGCCGCTTCCGGGGACGCACCCGCGGGTGCAGGCGAGGGTGGGAGATAGGTCCGATTCTCACGTGTTATGCCGTTGACCGCGTCGTGTATCGATACGTGAACGATCGCCATCGGGCGCGTCTGGGCGGCTGGCGCAAGACCAGACGCTGGCAAAAGGGTCAGCCTGACGGCCTCCTGGTTCCAGTCAGCGACCACGTCGGCACGCGTACTGATCGGAATTATGAAGAGGGCAAAGAGCAAGGCCGTCATTGTGAATAATTGTTCAAGTGTTTGTTTCGTTTGCATGTGATTCTCCTCGTGTATTGCTGATAGTGAATGCCCTTTGGCCTGTGACTTTGTGTCTTCGCTTTGCGGCCTTGTGTTAACACTTTTTTTTCAACACAAAGGACCCAAAGTTGAGGACACAAAAAACAAAAAGGTATTTGCGGTCCGAATTGTTACAGGCCGCTAGTGCCGACGGCATCGCGGGACGATCTGGATCTTTACGGCCATTTTCAGTACTCCTTATCTTTGGCCTACCGGATGTCATGCGATTCGGTAGGCCGTCTTGACGAATGAATTTCTACTGTCGCCCGCCTTAACATTTCAGTCGCCACACCTCTACCGGGCGAACAAAAAGGGTTGTTTCGCGAACCGCTTGGCGCTAGACTGAACGACACGTTCAAAAGGGCTAGCGTCCGGTTTGTTAGTGTCGGGAATGATGCTATGAGAAACCGCACGTTTCGGTCTTTCAGAACTGTTGAATTTATTCTTCCGTTTCTCTTCCGTTTTCTTTTACGACTGTTATGTCTAAAGAAAGAAACGAATTATATGAATTTGCGGGGTTCCGACTCGATGTTCGGGAGCATACTCTTGAACAGGCGGACAGCCGCGAAAGTATCCAGCTTCCAGAAAAGGCATTTCAAACGCTTTGCGTTCTCGTTCAAAACAGCGGCCGTTTGATGACCAAGCAGGCTTTGCTTGACGCGGTATGGCCTGATTCTTTTGTTGAAGAAAACAATCTCGACAAATCGATCCACGCGATCAGAAATGCGCTGGGTGGAAGATCGGGCGGGCAGAAATATATAGAAACCGTCAGAAAGCACGGCTATAGATTTGTCGCCGAGGTGCGCCTGATCGTGCGTGCGAACGGCATGCTTCCCTCTGTCGCAAAACCTCCGTTGACAGAATCAGGGCAGCACGCCGTCGTCAGCCTGGCGGAATGGCGGAAGATCACCGGCCAGGCGCCGCCGTACGCGGAGGAAAAGATCGCTGAAGCGAAAACTGCGGAACCGAAGACCGACGCCGAAAATAAGCCTTTGCGGGGGAGAACGAGGCCGGCTTACTTTTATCTAGGTGCAGGCGGGATGCTAGCCGGTGTCGTCGCGCTTGGCGGATGGTATGCAGCCGACAATTGGATGCGGGCCGCGACTTCGACCCACACATCCAATTCCGCCCGGTCAGCGGAAACGGCTGTGGCCAACCTTGCCCGTTCGCCGGCCTATGATCTATATGTTCGCGGTAAGGTAAAGGTTTCCAGCGAAAACCGCGAGGACACGGAAGCGGCAATAAGCCTGCTTGAAGAGGCCGTAAGGCTCGACCCTGATCTTGCTGAGGCCTATGCTCAATTGGCCCGCGGTTACAATACACTGTCCTTTAAATACAGCGGCGAGACCGACCGAAAGCGATTTCACGAAAACGCCGAGGTCGCCATTGAAAAGGCCCTCGCACTAAACCCGGACCTTGCTGAGGCCCACTTCGCACGCGGGTTGGTCCTTTGGTCGAATACGGAAGGCTTCCCACATGCGCAGGTCATCAGGTCGTACAAGCGCTCGGCACAGCTCGAGCCAAACTGGGACGAACCGTATCATCAGTTGTCGCTGGTCTATTCCCACATCGGGTTGATGGACGAGGCGCGGCAAAGCGTTCAAAAGGCGCTTGAGATAAACCCTAACAATACACTGGCACGTTTTCGTGCAGGTGTTTACCTGCAGTATGCGGGCAGGTTTGAAGACGCCCTTGCGGCGTTCAAAACGATCCCGCGCGATGAGACGCCGCTGCTTATGGATCGGAGCCTTACGGAAACGCTTACCCAACTCGGCCGGTTGAGTGAGGCCGGTGTGATCGCGGACGATTATTTGCGAAGGTTCCCGCAGGATGAAGGCGGCGGTTTTGCGGGCGTGAAGGCATTGCTTCTGGCAAAGGCAGGAAGAAATGACGAGGCAGAGGCGATGATCCGGCGTGCCAATGAGATCGGCCGCGGATTTGGCCATTTTCACCATACCGCCTATAACATCGCATCTGCCTATGCCGCAATGAACAGGCCGGATGAGGCAGTTCAATGGTTAGAAAATGCAGCGGATAATGGGTTTCCGAACTATCCTTATTTTGAGCTCGATCCAAATTTGCAAAGCCTAAAAGAACATCAAGGCTTTGTCAGGCTGATGGTAAAGCTCAAGCGACAATGGGAACAATTCAAGGCGGAGGCCTAAAAGCGGCCTAAGATCGTTGAAGGCATATGGTTGAATGGCTCGATCGCACTTTGGAATCTGGTTTTGCTTTTTCGTTGGCTTAGTGTCTTGCTTCGTGGATTTCGTGGTAAAGAAAAAATCCCGACCACGAAATTCTCGAAACAAGAACACGAAAATGCACGAAAAGAGACCTTATTGGCGTGCGGGCTTTCGCATTGGAATGCCCTTACTATCGTGCGGGCTTCTGCGTGCGGGCTTTTGCACTGGAAGCGTCACGTCCTTACTATCGTGCTGGCTTCTGTATTGGAATTAATTTCCAGAATTAGATCTGGCCCGTAGGCTTTTGCCGGTGTTTGGAAGCCGGGCAAGACGTTTCCTGATAATATCTTTTCCGCGATCGTCAGAGCTGTGAGGGCAGTAGTTGTATAGCCTTCCGGGCCTTGCTGAAGGGCTTCGACCCGGTTGCCTTCATTATCGCTGACCTCACCCCAGAGTAATGTTTTTCCTTTGGCCCGCTCGGCGTCATCCGGCCCGCCGTGAGGGATCTTTGATCGCAATATTTTTTGAATAGGTGCCGCCGCGAGCAGCCAGCCGAGATAGCGGCTGAGCTTCAGCATCTTTACCGCCTGGGGCGGGACGACGGAATAGACCTCGATGTTTGGGATGCCGGTTGAATAATAGGCAGTTGAGACATCGCCCCACGGGATGGTGACGCCTGTTTTTATCACACCGTTGCCAAAATCGATCTTGCGCGTTTTCCACGCCGCCGGCACGGAGGTTATCTTGCCATCTTTTCTGACTGCACCACCCTTGCCGATGTTCATCGTCATCGTCGCCTGTGTGCCGTGTGACATCCGCCCGATACCGTACCAGGCGAGCGTAAGATGCGTCGCCGACGGCAGGCGATCTTTGAGATGCACGGCGAGACAATCCGTTGGCACAACGTCAAACCCGACACCGGGCATTATCATTATTCCCGCTTCCTCTGCCCGTGCGTCGAGCGCCGCACACACCTCGAAAACCGCGATCTCGCCCGTGATATCGGTATAATGCTTTCGGTTTCGCAAACACGCCTCGACCATCGGCCGCGATGTGATAGAAAACGGCCCGGCGCAATGCAGCACCATATCAACTTCGCTCACTGCCGCATCCAGCTTTTCGCGTTCATCAAGCGAGAACACGCGATGTTCCAGCCCATGCTTCTTCGCCAATTCCGATACCGCAGCCCCGTTCCTTCCGGCAACGATCGGGCGCATTCCTCGCTCGACAGCGAATCGAGTTATCAATTCACCGGTGTAGCCGTTTGCTCCGTAAATCAGAAAATCAGGCATAAGCGACTCGCGGCATTTCGTCCCAGGTTCGGCCTTCCAAAAGGCGTCCCGTTTTCTTTTTATTGAAGCCGCCCCATTGCTTGAAGAAGAACGGCACACCGAACGCCTGACATTGCTTGCGAATATCCAGGACCCAGTTTTCTTTGATCGGTCTCGCTCCGTAACCGCTTTCGCCGCCTACTATCGCCCAATCGATTTGGTCCAAATCCAAATTCAAAAGCGGGCCAAGCAGCGGTTCCAGCGA
>CAUJFK010000062.1 GCA_963169175.1 Acidobacteriota bacterium
TAAACGGTCAGCGGCGCCGGATAAGCGTGCCGCTTCCGGTTCGCTTCCTGACCCGGCGGCAATTGCCGCCAGTCCATCGATGGAGCACGAGATGGTGATCCGGTTCGATAGCTCACAGGCGGAACGGAGGGCCTCGCCAAAATGAGCGGCAGCACTAGCCGTATCGCCAAGACAATATTCAGCGGCCCCAAGGTTGTTCAGTGCGTCACTCACCGCGGTCTTGTTCTCAAGAATACGGAAAAGCCCCACGGCCTCTTCAAACATCGGTTTTGCGTCCGCATACCTGTCTTCGGTGCGGGCAAGATCGCCGAGAAAGCTAAGCGACATTGCGACGCCGTATTTATCTTCCAACTCTCGGCTGATCGCCAGTCCGGCATCAAAATGGATGCGGGCGGCCGCATGGTCGCCCTGCTGCATCGCAACCAGCCCAAGCCCGCGGTTCGACAGCGCCGTACCTTGTCTGTCGCCGGCTTCCTCGCCTGATGCAAGGCCCGCTTCGTACGCCTTTCGCGCGGTGGCGTGATCGCCGCGGAAACGAGCGGCAAGTCCGAGGCCGTTGAGGAGTTTGAATTTCAGCTTCGGCGGCGGTTCAAAACCGGTTTCCGAGGCTGCCTTGAGCCAGCCAAAGCCTTCGGTCAGATGGCTGTGGACAAGCCAGTAGTTGCGAACCGAAACCGCAAGCCGGACCGCCATTTCAGGGTCGTTCACCAGGCTCCAGTCCATTGCGGACCGCAGATTGTCATGCTCTTCTTCCAGCCGCGAAAGCCAAACGCCCGATTCCGCGGACTGAAGCAGCGGCTCGGCCGTGGCGCCCAGGTCGGTAAAGAATGCGGCGTGCCGTCCGCGTATTTCACCGAGCCGGCCGCGTTCGTCCAGTGTTTCGAGCGCCAGTTCGCGGACGACCTCAAGCATCCGAAACCGCGATTCGCCGTCCGGCATTTCTTTCCGGAGAATAAGGCTTTTATCGATCAGCGACGCAAGAATGTCGAGAAGTTCAGTCGAAAGCTGGCCATCAGAACGACCGGAAACAAACTCGGCTGCGTCCAGCCTGAAACCGCCGGAGAAGATCGACAACTCGCCGAAGACCTGCTTTTCGTCTTCGGCCAGCAGATCATAGCTCCACATTACGGCCCCACGCATCGTCTTTTGCCGCTCCGGCAGATCGCGTGCCCCGCCAGTAAGAAGATTTAGCCGATTTTCAAGTTTTGAAAGTATCGCGGCGGGCGAGAGTATCTTTACACGTGCCGCAGCAAGTTCGATAGCAAGCGGAAGGCCATCGAGCCGGGCGCAGATCGCGGCAACGTCGGTGATATTCTCACGCGTTACAGAAAAGGTCGGTCTGGCCGCACTGGCCCGTTCGGCAAAAAGCCTAATTGCCTCGTTCTCGCGCAGCTCCTCGAACGGCTTGCCTTCGGTCTCAGGCAGGCTCAGCGGCGGTACCTGATACTCGACCTCTGCGGTTAGCCGCAAGAGTTCACGGCTTGTGACCAGGACCTTGAGATCTTCGGCGGCGTTCAGGAGTTCCGCTATCTGCGGGGCGGCGTCGATGATCTGCTCGAAATTGTCGATCACAAGCAGCATCCGCTTATTCGACAGATGATCCTTTAGCAGTTCGAGGATCGGCCGTCCAGCCTCTTCCTTTACGCCCAGCGGCTGTGCAATGGTCGACGCAACGACCTCGGTCCGTGAAACGTCGGCCAGTTCGATGAAAAACGCTCCATCCCTGAATTTCGGCAGTACCCGTCCGGCCACAGCCCGCGACAACGTAGTTTTCCCGGTCCCGCCGATGCCGGTCAATGTAACGAGCCTGATGTCGGGATCGAGTAGAAGCCTGCTGACAGCTGTAATATCCGCTTCACGTCCGATGATCCGTTCAAAGGTAGCTGTCAGGTTGTTCGGATTACTTTTTCGCGCTACTTCCTCATCTGTTTCCAGGGCTGGGTTGTGCTCGGTTGGTGCGGTTGCAAAAACCTCGGTCGGCTCATCCGAATTCGGCCCGGTCGTTCGATGCGGGTCGGTATCATTATCAAATTTCCTGATCGCCTGGAGTCTTGCCGCCAATTCTTCGACCGACTGGAATCGTTCCTCGCGTTTGCGTTTCAAAGTCCGCAGGATGATCTCGTCCAATTCCGCGGAGATCTCCGGAACGATCGTCGAGGGAGGCAGCGGAGAGCGCGTCAGGATGGATGCAAATGTATCGGCTGCGGTCTCACCTTTGAAGGGAACGGTGCCGGTCAGCATCTCATATAGGCACACCCCAAGGCTCCAAATATCCGAGCGGTGATCGACCTCAAGCCCGCGGGCCTGTTCCGGTGCCATATAGGACGCGGTGCCTAGAACAACGCCGGCGTGGGTGGTGAACTGAGGCACGGTCGCATCGTCGAACGCGAAAACACGCTTTGCAAGCCCAAAATCCAATATCTTTACGCGGCCGCGGGTATTGACAATAATATTGGCCGGCTTCACATCGCGGTGGATAATGCCGTTTGCATGGGCCTCTGCGAGTGCATCGGCTATCTGGATGACCAGTTCGAGCGATTCGCCGATCGTACGCCGCCTGTGGAGGATCATCTTTGCAACAGTTTCACCCTCGACGAACTCCATTGCGATGAACGGCGGGTCAACCGAGTCGTTTATCTCGTAAATGGTACAGATGTTCGGGTGATTCAGTGACGACGACGCACGTGCCTCGCGGATAAAGCGCTCGAGATGCTGGCGGTCTAATGCGAACTCGGCTGAAAGGAACTTCAGGGCCGTTCGGCGTCCGAGCTTGGTGTCCTCGGCGAGGAAGACCTCTCCCATCCCGCCCGATCCGATAGCGGAAATTATGGTGTATTGCGCAAGGTTGTCCCCGATCTCCGGCATGCTGATAACGGTATGGATTATATCATTTACATGGCAGAAACTAATTCGGCCGGTGCAAGATCAATGGTCTCTTCTCCGAGAGTGGTCGATAGTGACAAACCGGTCACAAAAAGCCGGCAAATTTGCAGGAATTCACATCCACGTGCGGCAGCCGAAGTAGGCTTTGGTGCATCCTAGCTGAAACACTGTGCCCCGCGGCGCGGGCATACCGGAAATGGCTTGTGTATATTTACCCAGGCTGATAGTCTTTTAGCCGCAAATTCGATATTCGAGGAGATGAACCATGAAGCTGAAGGGAGCCGTATTGTTTACGCTTTTTGCGGGCCTTGCGTTTGTTCTCAACCCGTTCTCGATCAACGCCCGGGGTGGGCTTGAGATCGGGGCAACGGTCGAGAATTTCTCGCTGACCGATACTGACGGGGCCGCAACATCGTTGAATGGCCTGAAGGGCAAGAATGGCACGCTGGTCGTATGGCTGTCGGCCCAGTGCCCCGTGGTCAAAGGGTATAAGGACAGGATCAATGAGATCGCGGCGGCATATCGGGCAAAGGGAATCGCATTCGTTGGGATAAATTCGAATGCGACCGAAGATCTCAATTGGGTCAAGTCGAACAAGGCCGAGTTCGGCTACAATTTTCCGGTCCTGATCGACAAGGGCAACGTGCTTGCTGACAAATGGGGTGCCAGCGTCACGCCGGAGGTTTATTATCTGGACGCAAAGAACGTACTTCTTTATCACGGTGCGATCGACAACGACCGCAGCGGCAAGAATATTACCGAACAGTATCTTAAGACCGCGTTCGATTCATCGCTTGCCGGAAAGACGATCGCGAAAACGCGTGCTAATGCCTTTGGCTGCACGATAAAAAAGGCGGGCGACAGTAACTAATACCTGATGATGTACAACTTCAGTTTCAGTTCAAACGGCACTAAAACCGCCGTCGCGGGATGGATTTTCGCTCTCTTGCTTACCGCCACGGCCTTTGGCCAGGCTAAACGGCCTGTTAAACAGCCGGCCAAGGCACCTGTGTCTAAGGCGGCGCCGCCTGTCAAATCGGTGCTGCCGCCCGATGCTCCTACGGTCACGCTCGTGGACGATCTTGCATTTCGCAAAATACTTGTCCCAAACGGCAAACCTCTGATGATAAATTTCTGGGCCACGTGGTGCGGCCCGTGTCGAGAAGAGTTCCCGGACCTGGTAAAACTCGACGGCGAGTTTAAGGGAAAGATCGACTTCATCACTGTTTCACTCGATGAGCAGGAAGAATTGACGGCCGGTGTGCCAAAGTTTCTCTTCGATATGAAAGCGAAGATGCCCACGTATCTACTCGTTACGCCGGACGAAGAGGCTGCTATTGCCACGGTCTCGAAGGAATGGGCGGGTGCTTTGCCGTTGACCGTTATTTACGATCCCAAGGGGGCGGTCGCCTATTTTCGCCAGGGCAGGGTCAAGCCTGAGGACGTGCGCATCGAACTCAACAAGCTTCTCACAGCGAGCGGGCCCGCTGTGACAGCCCTGCGGTGAACCTCCGCCATCTTTCTTGACATTAAACCCGCGATTGTGTAGTTTCATCTACGCAACATATATCCATTGACCGTACAAAAGGAGAAAATCTATGCTGAGAAAAATTGAAGATTTCCAAAAAGATTGGGCCTACGAGACGGAAATGACCGGCAAGGTCCTTAATACATTGACCAACGAATCCCTGGGGCAGAAAGTTACGGATGACGGCCGAACTCTTGGCTTTTTAGGCTGGCACCTGACGCAGACGCTTGGCGAGATGCTCGGGCAGGTCGGGCTCACTATTGACGGCCCAAAACATGACGCTGAATGCCCGACTGCCGCCTCGGAGATCGCCGAGGTTTACGAAAAGGCCGCAAAGTCTGTAACGGACGAGATAAACGCGAACTGGACCGACGAAACTCTGCTCCAGGAAGACAATATGTACGGAGAAACATGGGCCCGCGGCTTGACGCTATTTTATCTCATAGCTCATCAGGCACATCATCGCGGCCAGATGACCGTTCTAATGCGACAGGCAGGATTACCTGTTCCCGGCGTATATGGCCCAGCCAAAGAAGATTGGGCCGCGATGGGAGCACCGGCATTGCCGTAGTCGAACCCGTTCACGGGATCGGGATCTCCAGATACGATCCGGTTCTCGCGGATTCAATTCCACGGCTGATAGCATCAAGATGTCTTCGAATATTTGGCCAGGATGTTGACATCAATATGAGAACACCTATCTTTCCTTGACCAAGGTTTTGTTGGTATTTGAGATTTTGGTCGGTCGAGATCAGAAGGTCGTATCCATCATTTTCGGCGGCGGTGAGCAGTTCTCCGTTCTCAAGAATTTGCCATCCGCATTCGTACGCCGTATGAACTTCGGGTCCGGTCAGCGAGCGGCGAAGAGGTACTGGCGTCCCTTGGTCGAAGAGTATTTTCATACTTCGGCCATTTCGCTCAGCGTCGCGAGTTCGTGATCTAGAACGGCGACGACCTGTTCGCGTCGTACACCTGGAAACCATTCCAGAAATTCGTCGATCGAGGCGCCGTCCTTGAGATTTTCAAACAACGCGGATAGGGGCACGCGGGTGACCCGAAATATCCACGCCCCGCTCAGTTTTTGCGGATGACGTTCGATGGCGGATGAAAGGTTTGAGTCGATCATATAAAAGTTCATTATCGCATATTTCAGTGTGGGGTTAGGGCAAAATCGACATTCATCCTCGAAAAAGCTAAAATGTCTGTTTCGTTTTTGACCCAGGAAGTTAACAGAAGATGAACGGAACAGCTACCACGCCAGAACTCATCGCGCAGCATAATCTCACGCCTGAAGAATACGAGAAGATCAAACAGATATTGGGCCGCGAGCCGAATTTGACAGAACTTGGCATATTCAGCGTGATGTGGTCGGAGCACTGTTCCTATAAATCGTCTCGTGTTCATCTAAAGCGGCTGCCTACAAGTGGGCCGAGGGTCATTGTGCCGCCGGGCGAGAATGCAGGCGTTGTTGATATCGGCGACGACTGGTGCGTGGCGTTTAAGGTCGAATCGCATAACCACCCAAGTTTTATCGAGCCGTTTCAGGGTGCCGCGACTGGTGTCGGTGGAATCCTGCGTGATGTTTTCACAATGGGCGCCCGGCCCGTGGCAGCGATGAACTCACTGCGTTTTGGCCCCATAAATCCGGCAAACTTTAGTTTGTCGAGCCCCGAGACATCCGGAGAAGCGGCAAACTTAAGTTCGCCGGACACTGACGGACCGGATGCGGCAAACTTAAGTTTGTCGGACACGGTCAACCGTAATCGGGCGATCCTCCGAGGCTGCGTTGAAGGCATTGGGCATTACGGCAATTGTTTCGGTGTGCCTACGGTCGGGGGCGAGGTTGTGTTTGATGAATCGTACAGCCTTAATCCGTTAGTAAACGCATTTGCGCTTGGTATTGTCAGAAAAGATCAGATCTTTTTCGGCAAGGCAGAAGGTGTCGGAAACCCGGTTCTTTACGTCGGCGCAAAGACCGGACGGGATGGAATTCATGGGGCGACGATGGCGTCGGCGGAGTTCGACGAGGATGCGTTGGAAAAGCGTCCGACCGTTCAGGTGGGCGACCCATTCCTTGAAAAGCTATTGCTTGAAGCGTGCCTCGAGGTTATGCGCAGCGGTGCTATCGCCGGTATTCAGGATATGGGAGCCGCGGGGCTGACCAGTTCATCGGTCGAGATGGCGGCCCGCGCCGGAACCGGCCTCGACCTTGACCTTACGCTTGTTCCGCAGCGTGAGACCGGCATGACGGCATACGAGATGATGCTCTCGGAATCGCAGGAGCGCATGCTGATCGTCGCACGCCAGGGCCGCGAAAAAGAGTTGGTCGAGATCTTCAACAAATGGGACCTTGATGCCGTGGTCATCGGGAAAGTGGTCGAAGGCGACCGTCTGCGGATCACGCACAACGGCAATCTCGAAGCAGACCTGCCCGTTCTTGCGCTGACCGATGAAGCTCCAAAATATCAACGGCCGATGTCAGAACCACCTGCGTTAGCGGGTGGGTTCTTATCATCAGTGGGCGGGAAGAATGCTTCCGCTAACGCAGACGTGTCCTTATCATCGACCGGCGAAAAGAACCCACCCGCAAACGCAGGTGGTTCTGACCTGGCTGCCGCATTGAAGCAACTGTTGGGCGCGCCGAATATTTGTTCCAAACATTGGGTTTACGAGCAATATGATTCGATGGTGCGTACCAATACGGCCGTTTTGCCGGGTTCTGACGCGGCGGTGATCCGTGTAAAGGAAACGCGCCGGGCGATAGCAATGTGTTTGGACGGCCCTGGCCGTTATGTCGCCGTCAACGCTAAAGAGGGAGCGAAACTAGCGGTTGCCGAGGCCGCTCGAAATGTGGCCTGTGTCGGTGCAAAGCCTATCGCTGTAACGAATTGCCTGAATTTTGCTTCGCCCGAACGGCCTGAGGTAATGCGCTCGTTCTCGGACGTGATCGACGGAATGGCCGAGGCATGCAATGTATTTGAAACACCCGTTGTCTCGGGAAACGTGTCGTTTTACAACGAAACCGAAGGCCGGGGCATTTTGCCGACGCCGACGATCGGGATGGTCGGCCTGATCGACGACACGCGAAAGATAATCACTCAGGGCTTTAAGAACGAAGGCGATGTCATCGCACTTTTGGGAACGACGAAAGACGACCTGTCGGTAAGCGAATATGCTCAATCTGTGTTGGGACTATCGACAGAAGAATTGATCGAAAACGGCCGCGTTCCGCAGATCGATCTCGCACTTGAAAAACAGGTCCAGGACACGCTGCTCCTGCTGGGGGACGAGATGTTGGTGCAATCGGCGCATGACTGTTCAGACGGCGGGTTGGCCGTCACTTTGGCTGAATCGTGCTTCTCGTCGCTTGGCCGCGAGGCCGTTGGGGCGACGATCGACCTGCAAGCAAACGGACTCTCCGCAGAGGCATTGCTTTTTGGTGAATCGCCTTCGCGAGTTGTTATCACCTTTGCACCTGACGATCTTGAGAAGATCCGACAGGCCGCGGGCGAATGTCCTTTCAGGGTTATCGGAACGGTCGGAAACGATATGCTGAAGATAGCGATCGACGGTGAGGATGCGATCTCACAGTCTGTGATGGAGCTGGAAGGGATTTGGGAAACTTCACTTGAAAAAAGGCTTTCCGCCTGAGTTATCCGCGGAATGTTGGTATCAATCCCGGCACTTTTGCCTTCCAGCGTTCAAACTCCTGGCCGAAGGCACCGCTTAATAGCCTTTCTTCAAATCGCGTGCGGATGTACGTTCCTATCAGAAACACCGCAACCGCGGGTACAAGTACGAACCAATAACTTAGAACGCTGCCGGTTGCGATCAGCTTTCCGAGCATTGCGGTGTAGATCGGGTGACGGACAAGGTTATATGGGCCCGATGTGATCAGGTTGTGGCCTTCCACCAGCCTTGCCTGCAGGCTCCATTGTTTGCCAAGTTCGTGTATTGCGGACATTGTCAGAACGACGCAGCTGATCGACAACGCCATCGCCGCAAGTTGGGCCACGATATTCAGCCAATAATATTCGCCCGTAAACGACGAGAACAACGGTTGCCGCTGAAGGGCCCAGACGAACGCGTAACTGATACCCTGCAGCCCGAGGCCGAACCATGACTTTGGGGCCTTTACTGCATCGGGGGCCTTCTCCGGCTTCTTCTTAAAGATGAACAGCCCGGCGAAAATGAACCAGCAAACAATAACGGTCGTGAACGATACGGCGGTCACATAGTAAGATATCTGTTCCATTGCTGATATCGATGATTACGCTGTCAGAAAGAAGAATGTTCACGGAAGCATCAAAAGTCAAACAGAGTTCAACCGCCGGCGTGTATATTCACATCCCGTTTTGCAAGTCGCGATGCTCCTACTGCGATTTTGCGACCGATGTATTTCGCGACCAAAATTCCGTTCAGCGTTACGTCGATGCCGTGTGCCGCGAGATCCTGTCAGAACCGCCTGCGTTAGCGGGTGGCCAGTCTGAGCACGACTATTCTGCATCGCCGAACTGGCCCGCCGCTAATGCAGTTGCAGGCCACATAGACACAATCTATTTCGGCGGCGGCACACCGTCACTTCTGAGTCCGAAACAAGTGGCACTGGTTATCGACGCAGTGCGAAAAAGGTTCAATATTTCCCGTGATGTCGAGATCACGATGGAGATGAACCCGGCAACGGTTTCGGCGGAATCTCTGGCTGGCTATCGCAAGCTTGGCGTAAACCGTGCGAGTTTTGGCGTGCAGACCTTTAATGACCGAGACCTTAAGCTGCTTGCCCGCGGGCATGATGCAAATGATGCCCGGCAGACGTTCAAATTGCTAAGCGAGGCCGGTTTCGCGAACATCAGCTTTGACCTGATCGCCGGATTGCCCGGACAGACGCTTGAGGATTGGGAGCGAAACCTCAACGAAGCGCTTGCGATGGAGCCGGAGCATTTGTCGCTTTATCTGCTCGAGGTGCATCAAGGCACGCCGCTCGCCGAACAGTTGAGATCAGGCCGGCGGCCGATGCCGGATGAGGATGCCGCGGCCGAGATGTACGAGTTGCTGCTTGATCGAACGGCGTCGGCTGGTTTACTGCAATACGAAATATCAAATTTCGCCAAGCCAGGTTTCGAATCGCGGCACAACACAAAATATTGGCGGCTTGTGCCGGTTTACGGCTTTGGCGTCTCGGCCCATTCGTTTGACCATGTACGTCGTTACTGGAACGAACGAGATACGGCGGCCTACGTTAAACGCATCGAGGAAACGTCGTCGGCAATGGCCGGCTGCGAGGCTATCGATGCGGCATCCGAGTTCGTCTTTCTTGGTTTGAGGCTGAATCAGGGAATTGACCTGAACGAATATGAGCAGCGGTTTGAGCGCGATCTATCCAAAACCCACGCGGCCGAAATAACCCGACTCTCTGAAAACGGCCTTGTCGAACTCGCCGGTGGTACGCTAAAACTCACGCGAAAGGGAATGCTGTTCTCAAATGAGGTGTTTGCGGAATTTGTCTGATCTTAGATAGCCGCTCATTGGGCGGGTAGTCGGACTTTCTGTCGCCAATGGCGACCAACCTATAAAGCGTAGGGTGAACTGAGCGAAGCGAATGCAACCCTGGGAATGAGCAACGTTGGATTCACCGTCGCTGAATGCGACGAGCGATACTCGCAGGTAAATGTTGCTCCCATTCAGGGAGCGAAATCCCGCATTCCCCTAGCCTAGGGTTCCGCTCGTTTTACTCGCTGCACCCTAGGCTTTATAAGTTTGTCGCCTTTGGCGATGTCTGAATATTGGTTCCGTTCGCGGTACTTGTTGCACCCTAAACATTCAATCTACGTCGTGGTCGTTGGCAGAGATCGCTTACCCGATGCGCACGATCCTTTCTTCCAGTTTCGGGCTTATCGTAGAATCCGGCGCAGAACGGATGGATTGCTCGAAAACGTCGGAATCCTTTGGTGCTTTATCGGCCGGAGTTAGAACTTTGGCATTTTTGAACATGGTGTAGCCATCGCCGCCGCGGGAGACGAGGAAATCGGATGTCGCAAGGGAATAGATCTTGGCGTCATCGAGCGGCTTGCCGTCGATCAAAATATCCGAAATTCGCTGGCCCGGAAGTTTGCGGGTGTCGAACTTAAAGCTCATTCCCGAGATCTGTGGAAAGCGTCCGGGTTCGGTGTCTTCCGCGCTGCGGGCCACGCTGTGTTCGAGGATGTCGCCGAGCAATTTGCCTGAAACCTCGACCTTTACGATCGGATTGTTGAACGGCAGCATCGAAAGCACATCGCGCATTGTCAAAACGCCGGGGCTGTACGTAAGGTCAGCGCGGATCGAGCCGCCGTTGACGAGAGCCACGTCGGCGCCGGCCGCATTGCGGTAGGCGTCAGCAATGAAGTTGCCGATATTGGTCTCTTTTGTCCGAACGGAATACGAAAGGGCGTCAAGTTCAACGGCGGTGGCGCCGACCTTCACCGCCAGTTTCTCGAGCAGTTCCTGGTATTTCGCAAAGACCGGAGCGAATTCAGGCGCGTCGGGAATTTCATCGGTCACGGGGATTATCCGCCAATCCATGCTTTGCAAGCGGCCGGTCTTTTTGTCGATGTAAAGATCGAAGCGGCCGACCTCGCGTGCGTCGGCCCACATCTTGAAGATCGGCGTACCGTGGGCCGAAGATTGAAGCAGCGTGTGCTCGTGGCCGCCGAGTATCAGGTCAAAGCCGGCACAGCCCGCCAGCTTTTTGTCCTGGGCCATAAACATATGCGTGAGGCCGATTATCACGTTTGCGCCGGCCCTTCGCATGCGGGGCACAAGCCGTTTTGCCACAGCGCAGTAATCGGTCACGTTCAGGCTTGCCTCCATTGACGACGTTTCCTTCGTTTCCGGCAAAAGCAGGCCGATAATCCCTATCTTTACGCCGCCGATCGAACGGATAATGTATGGCGGCGTATCCGCGAATATCTTGCCCGTCTTTTTGTCAATTACGTTTGCTCCCAGCCACTGAAATTTCGATTCCTTCATCCGATCACGAAGATCGGCCGTCTTTAGATCAAACTCGTGATTGCCGAAAACCGAATAATCGAGCCCAACCATGTTCCACGCATCGATCATCTGCGCGCCCTTGTAGGTACGCGTCTCAACCGAAGGCGAGACCGTGTCGCCGCCAAGGGTCATTATTGTGTTCGGGTTTTCTTTGAGGACCCCTTTTTTGACCGTCATCACGCGGGCCAGCCCGCCGCGTTTGCCGCCGTCAACAGGCGAAAATTGATACGTGTCGTTTAGATGAAGGATCGTAACGCGGACGGTGTTATCAGCCTGAGCGCTGACGACGAAGCGCAGAAAGAAGATGAATGCCAAAAGGCACAGGAATTTGATCTGGGTTCGCATCTTTTCACCGCCGGGCCAAAATACAGTGCGATCTTGCCCTTTTTCGGCCCGGCAATGAGAGTTTAGCAAATTTACCGCGAGGATGATCTCGAACGGATAAACTGCATGACATCGAAATTAACGCTAACCTCGTAACTCGGTGCCGCGGAATTCGGAAACTGAAGGCGTGCTCCTCCAGTTAAACCTGGAACTCCCAGCGGAGCCCTTACTGAGCCGCCATTATCAAGTATCTTGAATGAAAGTCCGTCCACTCCCGGTATAGGAATTTCGCGGTCTCTTATCAAACCGAAGGCCAGGTCACGCGTTTGCTGGTTGGCAACGATTATCGTGATGGAGCTTCCTGCGACGATCCCGGCCATCGTGACCATAGCAACGCGGCTGCCGGTTGACGAACGGTCCCATTCGGATCGAAGTTGACGAACTTGGCGCAAGCCCTCATCGTGAGCACGGCGGACAAGGCCCTGGACGATCGGCAGTGCGTAAACTGCACCTGTGATGTCGGAAAGATCGCCCGGACGCGGTGTGGCCGGCCCATTGCCGCGCGGAGCTGTCCAGATAGAAGGTGCGGGCGGCGGCGAAGGCCCGAAAATATCTCGCGATGGCGAGTTTGCCATCATCTCGAACGTCGGCAGCATCAGCCGCCAGTTTGGCCGCAGCATCTCCTGGACGATGCGGTTTGCCGCCATTCGAGCCTCGATCTCTGCGATAGTCCTTGCTATCTCGGGGTCAAGGGTAAGCTGTTGGTCAAGAAGCCTGATCGGACGTGCTCGGTAGCCAAGTTCAAAATCACCCATAAGAACCTCCTCATATATCCAGCAGAAAAGCCGATACATAGGCGACGGCGCTGGTGGTGATCTTTTGCCTTAGTTTAGGACGGCACGTGTTTAAGCTGTGTTCTTGCCTCCCAAAGTTCGGGGAAGAACTTTTTGGTGAGGGTGGTCCTGAGATAGCCGACACCTTCCGAGCCGCCGGTGCCAGGTTTCATCCCGAGCATTCGTTCGACCATCAGGACATGATTCGACCGCCATAGTGCCAGCTGTTCGTCGTGTTCGATAAGCAGGTCCTGCATCAAATAAAGCTCGGCATATTTTTCCGGATGGGCCAGTATTTCAACGATCGCAGCCACGCGTTCTTCATACGCGCCAACAGCCATTCCGCCGCGGCCTATCAGCGCCCAGAACTCATCAGCGAGCGAAGGTGAGTTAAATCGCTGCGTCAGGCGTTCAAACGCAAATTCATCGTCCTTGAATGTATTTAGGATGCGTTCATCGCGGGCACCGGATAGAAACTCCAATTCGCGGAACTGCATTGATTGAAAACCGCTGGCGGGGTTCAATTTATCGCGAAATTCGAGAAATCCGATAGGTGCCATCGATTCCAGAATGTGTATCTGCATACCCAGGACCTTTTCTATCGAGACCACGCCCCGAAGCGAGTGGTTTGCTCGAAACAGGCGCCCTTCGCTGATCCAGCCGACACATCCGTCCAGTTCGTGCAGTATCTGCTTGAACCAGAGCTCGTAAGTCTGATGGATCACGATGAAGAGCAGCTCATCGTGGCTGGTTGGTTCCGACAGAGTTTCCTGTAGCTGGATCAGCTCTCGGACCTTTAGATATTTATTGTAAGAAAGCGGTGCGCTTCTGCCGTATTCGTGAGTCATTTGGGTGTCTTTAATAGGCTAATCATCCCTTATCACCCTGTTCAAGTCAATTTTTCACACATTTTCCCCATTCTGGCCCAAAAAGTTCTTGACACGGGATGCAAAATGACGTTAAATTCTGATTCGTCAACCGACAATCAAACGGCAAAGCCCTTTAATCTTGTAGTTTAAGATTTCTCACTATTTGGAAGCGATGATTCCAATTTGCTTTCGAACTCGGTATCCGAGCATTCCCCCCAGGAAGCACGGACGCGTTCGTCTGAGTCGTCGAATTGTTTTCGGACTGGACTGGTATAAACAGAATATTTTTGAAGTTTGCGGGAGGATTTAGGAAAGATGGCCAAAGCATTAGGATTGGTGAAATGGTTCAACAATGCAAAAGGATACGGGTTTATTGAACAGCCCGGCGAACAGGACATTTTTGTCCATTACAGCGCAATTTCCGGTGACGGGTACAAGACGCTGATCCAGGGGCAGGAAGTTGAGTATGAAGTTATAAACGGCCCAAAAGGCCCGCAGGCCGAAAATGTGATGAAGGTCGCCGTCTAAGCAGGCCGTGCCTGCCATGATAGCCATTTTGAACTGGTCCCACACTGCGTTGGTATTGTCAAAAGGCGAGCCGGAGTTGTCCGGTTCGCCTTTTGTTCATATCAGCTCTTCGCCTTTTGCCCGCAGGGTCCGCCGCCATAGTTCGCGGTATGAGGCGTACTTGGCAACGAGAGTGCTAAGCTGGTATCGCTGGGCGTAAGTCATTGTGCGGCTGTCCGAAATTCGCCGAAGCAGCGCCTCAAGGCGTGCACGTGCCTCGAGGGGCGGCCGCTTTGAGTTGCCGTTAAAATAGATATCGAAATCGATCTTTAACTTGCGGATGTCGTCCTCTATTCGCGTAAGCTGCTTTTCGAGGCTGGCGGCATCTTCGCTGTTCTTCCGGCCGTTACGAAACGTCGGGTTCGGATTGAAAGCCATATTTGTTGAGGAAGCAGGACGCGCGTGGAGTGTCCCACC
Organism: Acidobacteriota bacterium; assembly: GCA_963169175.1. Classification (GTDB taxonomy): domain Bacteria; phylum Acidobacteriota; class Blastocatellia; order Pyrinomonadales; family Pyrinomonadaceae; genus OLB17. The sequence goes on from CAUJFK010000062.1 coordinate 14,451, forward strand.
AAGTAACAAAAACAACTAATCACAGCTCATTTCCAGGGAGCGTTCCCGTTCCTGCAAAATTATGCGAAAGAAAGCATCTTTGGCCAGTGTTGATGCAGCCATTTTGCCGTCGGTCGATGAGATCCTGAACACGGATCAGGCAACTAGGCTGACTGAAGTTCTCGGCCGCGATCGGGTCTTAGCTATCGTGCGTTCTTTGCTCGCGCAAAAGCGGGCCCAGTTGTTTGCGGGCGAATGGCCCGAGGCTGACAGGCCAACCCTTGTGAAACAATTGGCGGCTGACCTTGCCGAAAGCGGTGCCGCCGAGCACCTACGCGGTGTTCGCCGGGTAATAAACGCGACCGGCGTTGTCATACATACAAACCTTGGCCGGGCTCCGTTGTCCGACCGTGCAAAGGCAGCAATGAATGAGGCAGCGGGTTATTCTACGATCGAGTACGACCTCACGACGGGTTCGCGCGGCCCGCGCGGAGCTCAGGTCGTTAGCCTTACCAAGCTCCTGACCGGTGCCGAAGATGCTCTTGCGGTCAACAACTGTGCGGCGGCGGCGCTGTTGGTTCTTTCCGTCTTCGCGGCGGGGCGTGAGGTGATCGTGTCGCGGGGTGAGTTGGTCGAGATCGGCGGCGATTTCCGAATCCCTGACATCCTTTCCCGTACGGGTGCCGTGCTTCGCGAGGTGGGCACAACCAACCGCACACATCTGAAGGACTATGAGGACGCGATCTCCGGCCAGACCGCGATGATCCTGAAAGTTCACCCATCAAATTTTCGGATAAGCGGATTTACCAAATCTCCAACGACAGCGGGGTTGGTGAACTTGGCCCGCGAACGAGGATTGATATTTTATGAAGATGCGGGTTCCGGAGCGGTGGTGGACGTGGAAGCAATGGGAATAAGCGGCGAACCTGTTATCTCAAT
>CAUJFK010000063.1 GCA_963169175.1 Acidobacteriota bacterium
TCCTTGATCTTCACAAGCAGATCGACGTCGCCCTGTTCATCATCGGTCTTGACCTCAACATCCTGGTCCTTATCGACCGGATCGAAATACTGTGTTTGGTTCAACCGGGCGACAGAGATCTCAAGATAGCGGGAATTGTAAATATCGCCTTCATTCAGTAGGAACTCGCGGCGAAGCACGCGGTCACGCGTAAATGTATTGCCTGAGAACTCAAGCCTTCTGAGCGTAAACTGCTTCCCTTCGTCAATAACGACCTTGATATCAACTATGCCTTCATTAGGATTGTTCGGATCGTCCTTGAATTCGGGTTCGAATTCAGCGGTGTAGTTAACGAATCCCTGCTGGCCGTAAACATTTTTCAGGTTGTCGTAAACGCCTTCCTGAAGGCGCTTTCCGTCGGCAACTTCACCTTTTTGCAGGCCGAGGTATGCCAGGATCTGCTGTTCGGAAAAGATCGAATTCCCTTCGACACTCAGGTCACCAACGCGATAGACCTTGCCTTCGGTTACCGGAACGATGATCTTCAGCGTATCGTCCTTTGATGAGAGCAGTGGAATCGGAAGCGTGATCAGCGGTATAAAATCGGTCCGCTTCAGGCCCAACCCTATCACTTCGGGGTCGCCGACCCTTGCCAGAAAATAACCTTTCGACCACATGTACGCCTTAACATTCTTTTGCAGGTCGTACTGGAGCTTTCGCAGATCGAGGATATCCTGCCCCTTGATGCGTGAGATCAGGCCCGTTTCCTTGACCAGTGTCAGGGCGTTTCGCAGCTCACTGTCCTTGAACTTTTCATTGCCCTGAAAGTCGATCTCGACAATACGCGAGCGGTTGCCCTGTGTTATATCGAATGTGAGAGCTATCGAGGTGGCCGAGATCTCCTCTTCCTTGATGTCAACCGTTGCATTCGGATAGCCTTTGCTCGCCAGCATTTCACGCAGAACGCGGACGGCCGCTCTCGCCTTGACCGGATCGTAAATGCCTTCCTTTGAGATACCCACACGCTGTTCGCGAAACGCTTTTAGAATGTCGGCTTCGGTGATGGCCTTGGTCCCGGTGAACACAAGGTCCCTGATAACAGGAAGCTCGCGGACTTCGAAAATGACATTGACCCCGCCGCGGACACCGGGCGTAGTAAGAACGCGAGTGGCGGTCTTATCGAAAAAGTTTAGCGAAAGCAATTCGGCAAGCGCTCTTTCAACCGCGGCCGGATCATAAACGTCGCCCGGCCGCAGCTTTATGTAATAAAAAAGATCGTCGTCGCGATATCGCCGGTTTCCCTGAATATCGACCGTCTCAATTATCTGCTGCTGAATGGCGGCGGAGGAGATTTCATTCGCATTGGTAAAACCATTCGCCTGTACGGGGGCGGCTAAGAAGGCCGTTGCCGCGAGTACAAGCCCGAATGCGGTGAATTTGAACATAGAAAAGATTATCCCTTATGCTGCGGTTATGATAGCTTGAGCTGGGGGCCACCAAAACTCCTGGGCCTTTAAGTACCGCCGTATCAATTATTTAAACCAACCCGATCGGAAGGAATATGGCGGCGTTTTATGTCGGAAAAAGTACTCAACTTTTGATTCTGCGAATCAATTTGAGGTTGCCTTTCGACGCCTATTCCACAAACTTCCGAATTATACAGGGAAAATTACGAAAAAAGAAAAGCGGCGGACGATGGAAAATCTGTGACGAGGGTTTATTCAAAGCAGCCACCCTTTCGAGATGGCCTTCGGCTTAGGCGCCCGCAGAAGCCAAGTGCAAAAACGAAAACGCACGAACCATGGCCCGCGCGCCTTAACCTCAAATAGTTCCGAACGGCATAGCAACTCGGCTATGTTTGCGAGAAGGCCCTTTCAAGTTCGTCGACAACAACTGTCCTGAAGGATAGTTTATCGCCGCAAAGGAATATCTCAACGGTTGAGTCTTCGTGCACCTCACCCTGAATGAGGGCTTCGGAGAGTTCGTCTTCAACGTACTTCTGAAGTGCCCGTTTGAGCGGCCGTGCCCCGTAGCTGCGGTCGGCGACGGTCTTTCCGATCAGCCATTTGCGGGCATCATCCGACAACCCGACCGTGAGAGTGCGGCCGGCAAGTATCTCGTTGAGTTTGCCGATCTGCAGGTCAATGATCTGCGACAGGTCATCCTCTGCCAGCTCATCAAATATAATGATCTCATCCAACCGGTTAATAAACTCCGGTGCAAAGGTCTGCTTTACCTGTGAAAGTACCTGTTCCTCCATTCGTTCACGCGAGGCATCAGCGCTGCCCTGGAAGCCGAGCGAAGTGCGTTTCTGTATATATTTGGCACCGATATTCGATGTCATGATGAAGATCGCGTTGCGGCAATCGATGGTATTTCCCTGAGCGTCGGTCAATATTCCGTCCTCGAAGACCTGGAGCAGGACATTGAACAGATCAGGGTGCGCTTTTTCGACCTCGTCAAAGAGAACGACCGAATATGGCGAACGCCGCAGCTTCTCGGTCAACTGGCCGCCTTCTTCAAACCCAATGTATCCCGGAGGCGAGCCGATGAACTTGGCGACCGCGTGTTTTTCCATGAACTCGCTCATGTCAAAACGAATGAGCGTGCGCTCGGTGCCGAAGAGATATTCCGCAAGTGTTCGTGCAACCTCAGTCTTTCCAACGCCGGTCGGCCCCAGAAAAAGGAACGAACCGACAGGCCTTCCCGGATTTTTCAAACCGGCACGCGACCGGCGAATGGCACGGGCCAGGGCCGAGATGGCGGGCCGCTGCGAGATGATCCGTTTATGGAGTTCTGTCTCAATATTCAGCAGCTTTGCCGCCTCTTCCTGTTTGATCGACGACACCGGAACGCCCGTCCAACGAGCGATGACCTCATCGACATCGTCTTTCGTGACCTCGACCGAAAAGAACGAATGTTCAAGCGTTTTCAGCTCATAGCTGATGATCTGATCTTCGTTTGCGGCGGCCCGTTTCCAGTTGGCGACGGTCTCTTTCCACGACGGTTCGCCGGTATTTTCGCTTTGATGCCGAAGCTTGGCACGGGCGCCCGCTTCGTCAAGGACATCTATCGCCTTGTCCGGAAGGAACCTGTCCGGAATGTAGCGATTTGACTGGAAAACAGCGGCTTCCAGAGCATCCTTTGAATAGCGGATCTGGTGAAACGCTTCGTAGCGGTCAACAAGGCCGCGAACGATCTGCAATGCCTCGGCCTCGCTAGGCGGCTGTACCTTGACGGCCTGGAATCGACGCTCCAGTGCCCTGTCCTTTTCTATCGTTTTTCTATATTCACCCGGCGTAGTTGCACCGATTATCTGGATCTCTCCACGCGACAAAGCAGGCTTAAGAATGTTCGCCGCATCCAGCGTCCCCTCGGCCGAACCTGCTCCGACAAGCGTGTGGATCTCATCGATGAAAACGATATATTCGTCGTTCTCGCGAAGCTCGGTCATTATCTTCTTCAGCCGCTCTTCGAACTGCCCGCGGTACTTGGTCCCGGCGACGACAAGCGAAAGATCGAGGGCGAGAATGCGTTTGTTCTCAAGAAAACTCGGCACTGTCCGGTCGACGATCTGCTGCGCCAGGCCTTCGATTATTGCCGTCTTGCCTACGCCCGCCTCGCCCATCAGGACCGGATTGTTCTTTGTCCGGCGGCACAATATCTCGATCAGCCGTTCTATCTCCAGCTCGCGGCCGATAAGCGGATCGAGTTTGCCTTGGGCCGCGTCCTCGGTCAGATCACGAGTAAACTCCTGCAGATTTGGCGTCCGTGACCCTTCGGGCGTTGACGCCGCAGGTGCCGGCGGCAGCCCGTGCTGACGGGATATCTCGTCTCGCACGTCCTGTGCACGCATTCCCAAACGCATTAGTATCTCGGCCGCTACGGAATTCTCTTCACGTGCCATCCCGAGCAGCAGATGCTCCGGCCCAATGTGGCGGCTTTTTAAATGACGGCTTTCTTCGCTGGCGTAGAAAAGAATGCGTTTTGTCTCAGGGGCGAGATGAAGTTCCGCTGATTGCGGAATGCGGTCGCGCAGAACTATTCTCTCCTCCACTTCTTTTCGCAGCGAATCCACCGTTATTCCGCGGCGGCCGGGAAAATAGCGCGGAGCTATCGTTTTGTCCTCTCGCATCAGACCGAGCAGAATGTGCTCCGACGCGATGACGGGCGAACCATATTGCAACGCCTCGTAACGGGCGAAAAAGATGACACGTCGAGACCTTTCGGTATAGCGTTCGAACATAAAGATCAGTGCTCTCACTTCCGCTGTCGGGTTACTCCCATTATACCGAAAGCTGCTGCACAAGGCACAAGGGCTAGTTTTCGACTGATATCACAAACTTTCACGAAGTAAAGTTGCAAACATCGCCAAAATCCAATTTAAACCGTACGGGATGTCTGAAAAGTACCCATGGCATTTGCACCGTTGACGCCCACTCTTGTTCATCTTATTCGGCATTTTTCCCATCCTATTCGGTGGTAAACCAATTCCAACCCCCGAATAAGATGAAGGAGATCTGAATTTCGGAACAAGACCGTCACATCGAGCGGGCCTATCAAGACATCCTCACGCTTTAATTCGTCATCTTCGAACTGGCGTCGATCTTCTCGGCCTGCGATACTTCAACGATCAAAGGTTCGTTCTTTGTCTTGATGCTTTTCAAAACAGCGGCGGCCGAACCCAACTCGACGCGGGAAGAAAGTACGCGGGTGATCCGTTTTGGAAGCAGCATCGGGGCAATGCCCGCTATCGAGTCAGCCAGCGAAACGATATCGCCGCCGCCGGCCCAATGCTGCCGTACGACCGTCGCATCCGAACGATTGACAAGGCGAAGCAGCGTTAAAGCTACCACGTAAATATCGTCAACCTGGCCGATGAACGGGAAAAGGTCGGGGATGAGGTCGATCGGAGAAATTACGTAAACTATCGCCGCGAGGAACAGTGCCTTTTCGGCCGTCGGCACGCGTCCATCTTTCAGCAGGCGGCCGAGTAGAAGCACCATGTTCGGCAGGAACATCATGAAATTCCGCATCCGGCCTTTTGCTTCTTTCTTGAACCCGCGGGCGGGCCCAGGTTTTCGTTCCGCGATATCTGCCATTTAGCAATTCCTCTTTCGGGTTAGATAGAGTCTATGGACAACACGCGGTTTGTGCAAGTTTTAGCGGACGGAGTTGTATGGTAAATTCGGTACGGTCGAACTGTTAGTTATGCCGAGAGAGGCGGATGGCCTGTCGTACTTGTTTATGATCCTTCAACAGATCCGCACGCGGGCGGCCGCCGACCCGCAGCATATCATTTTGCCCGAGGGCGAAGATCCGCGCACCATGCAGGCGGCCGAGTTCTGCTCGCGTGAAAATATCGCGCGAATAAGCGTGATCGGAAATGAAGAGAAGGTGCGGGCCGCGGCAAGCGAGGCGGCGGCAAATCTCAACGGCGTTACTATCATCGATCATCGGAAGGCCTTCAATTTTGGCCGTATCGCGACACTTTATTACGAGCTTCGGCGGGCGAAAGGCACCACGTTGGAAGAATCCGAGCAGACCGTTAAAGACCCGCTTTATTACGGAAACTTGCTCGTCCGCGAGGGCAAGGCCGATGGATCGGTCGCCGGTGCTACGAACACAACGGCACACACCGTTGCCGCCGCCCTGCGGTGTATCGGTGTGCGGGCAGGCTTTCGCATTGTTTCGTCGTTCTTTCTAATGACGGTCCCGGACAAAAAATTCGGCGAAAAAGGAGCGATGATCTATGCCGACTGCGGTGTTGTCATCGACCCGGACGCCGGCGAGCTTGCGGAGATAGCCATCGCATCCGCTGATTCGTGCCAAGCTCTATTGCAAACGGAACCGCGTGTCGCAATGCTCTCATTTTCAACCAAAGGCAGTGCAAAGCATAAGTCGATCGACAAGGTCATCGAGGCTTTGAAAACGGTCCGCGCCCGCATGCCGGACCTGAATATCGATGGCGAACTTCAGGCGGACGCCGCTCTGGTCCCGTTGGTCGGCAAATCTAAAGCTCCAGGCTCAAGCGTCGCCGGCCGGGCGAACGTGCTCATCTTTCCGGACCTGAACGCAGGCAACATTGCCTATAAACTGACCGAACGCCTTACCGGCGGAACCGCGATCGGCCCGATCCTGCAAGGCCTCGACCGTCCGTGCAACGACCTTTCGCGCGGATGCAAGGCAGAAGATATCGTAGATGCTGTCGCGATCACCGCGGTGCAGTCTCAAGCACGAAAGGCTCTGTAACTCTATCAATATCTTGGCGAATGTTCTGTCCGCGGACGAACAAATGATTGCGGCGGATCGCTGATATCCCCAGCGGCGATTTTGCGGCGCTTCTTTTCGGCGTACATTGCTTCGTCGGCCCGGGCTATCATTTCGTCGAGCGGTAGGTCAGCGTCAACTTCTGCTAAGCCAATACTGCAGCCGATCAGATATGGATCGGGACTCTCGGCATTGTGTTCGTCGATGCGCTCAAGTATGCGGTTGACAACAAGTTGCGCATTCTCGCCCTGGGCACCGACCGACAGGATGACGAATTCATCACCGCCCCAGCGGGCGACAAGATCGGCGTTGCGAACTACAGACGAAATGAGCCGGCCAAGCGTTTTAAGGGCGTACGATCCCGCCCCATGCCCGTAGGTGTCATTGATCGCCTTAAGCCCGTCCATATCCGCGAACATCAGCGAAAGCCCGCGGGCCGTACCGCTGTGTCTTTCAAGCTTTAGTTGATGCTCAGCCATCGTCACAAACCCGCGCCGGTTGTAAAGGCCCGTGAGCTCATCTGTCAACGAAAGCTCATTCAATTTCTTCTGCGCTTCAAGCAATTCCGTCACGTTTTGCGCGTGGCCGAGAACATACGGTTCCTTGCCTTCCTCGGCCGCAAGTACGTTGTAATACCGAAGCACCACATGTTTGCCGTCTTTTGACTCAAGCTCAAGAAGCCCGTTTGCCAATCCTTCATGAGTTACCTCGCGGAGATATGCGTCGAATTCCGGGCGAAGAGATGCGGCCACGAACTCTCGCAGACTCTGTCCGATCATTTCCTCTTCCGAGTATCCGAGAAGATGAAGTGTTGCCCGGTTCACCGTGCTAAGCCGTCCGTCAAGATCGTGAATGCAGATCAACCCCTGGCTGTAGTCGAACAACTCGCGGTAACGCATTTCCTTGTCTGCCAGTTCGGCCTCAGCCTGGCGGCGGTTCATATCGGAGCGGTGAACTCTTGCACTAAATATCAGCCCCACCATCAGCAGAAGGCACATCTGAACCAGAATTGCCGCCGCACTGCCGAAACCGGTGTCGTATAGGCCGCGGTCTTCGCCAGTCAAACGCAGCCATCCAATCAGCGTTGGCAGAATAATAACGACCGGCACCAGGCGCCGAGCCGATGCACCGCCAAGACTATCGCTTGCGAGAAGTTCAACCAGCGGAAACTCACGATTCTCGCCCAACAACGCCACCCCCGCGGCAATAAATAAGAACGCCGTGTGCAGCGGCATTCCGTTTATCCCGGAAAAGCCATAGAACGTGTTCGCACCATAAAGATGCCCCAGCAGCGAGGTATAAGCCGCTGCAACTACAAATGTCGTCAGCACACCGCTTAGGTGGCCTAAGCCCCGCCATTTGGCGAGGATAAGGCTGACCCCGAGAAAAATGAAGTTGACCGCCGAAACTGGTGAAACGCGGGAATGCGTCGAACCAGGACCGAGATTAGGAATTAGAGCGGCATCGATCGGAATCGATATCTGAAAGACGTAGGCGAGAAGAACCGCGGCACCGCCGGCGGCGATAATACCGCCAGACACGATTGACAGCCATCGAAAGCGTTTCGTTCGGTGACTGTAACTTGAAAATACGAAAGCGAGGCCGACAAGAAAGAATCCGCCAGCCCCGGCCGGCTTCATTTCGGGAAATCCATCGATCACCGACTTGAGCAAGCCAATATCGGCCCACCACCCGCATAAAACTGCCAGCGACAGTACCATGAGAATGGCTCCGGCGAGAAAAATGCCGCCTTGTTGAACTTGGGAACGAAACGAAATCATCCGCGAAAGCCAGAGGAAATATAGATCTTGTTGCGAAAGCAGGAGTGAAGGCGAGAGCGCGAGGCCCCCTGCTTAACAAAGTTTAACATAAAGGCGGGCGGTTCGTGCAATTATTTGGATCCCACGGTCGTGGGCCGATTAAAAATTCTGACCTATACTTCTTTGCGATCTTTTGACTTTCCCTCGGCGTCGTCTGCCTTACTTCGTTTTGTTCACCACAAAGGGCTCGAAGATGAGAACTCAAAGGTCCCAAAGGAATTGAAACTGGGCCCCGCCCGGAATTTACATTCTTGGCGGGACTAGCGCGATGATCCTCAGCGGCCCGCCGGAGCCGCCTTTTATCTTCATCGGCAGAGCGACGACCTGAAAGCCTTTGCTGGGCAGCTTTTCCAATTCCGCAACATTCTCAAATGCCGGAATGTCATTGGTCATCAACGCCACGTGTGAGCCGAACGTTGTTGACTGGCCCCGGTCAATGCTGGCCGTGTCAATGCCGATCGCCTTGAATTTTCGGTTCTCGACCAGCCATTTCGCTGCATCGGGGTGCAGGCCGGGAAAATGCAGGTCCTTGACGGCGTCAGGGCCTCGCTGATCTGTGCCGAGGTAGGCTTTCTTATCCGGCCATCGCGTTGACCAGCCGGTCTGGAGCAGGATGATCGACCACTCAGGTATCTTTCCGTTCGCGGCCTCCCACGCCTTGATGTCGTCTTTAGAAACCTCATAGTCGGGGTCAGCTGACGCCTTGGCCGAAACGTCGATCTTTATTCCCTCGCCGATCAATTGATCGAGTCCGAGCTGGTCGGTTGTTTTCTTTCCTTGCCCAAAATGCACGGGAGCATCCAGGTGCGTTCCGCCGTGTTCCGCACCCGAAAAATTGTAGGCGGAATAATAGTAGCCGCCGCTTGTCCGGCCTTCAGCAACGGTAGTGTGTTTGAACGGTTCCGCTGTCACCCAGTAGATCGTGTCTTCCGAAAAATCGCGCGACAGATCGATCCATTGGCCTTTGAAATTTGCGGAGCGGCCGGTACTCTCACACGCGGACATCAGAATTCCGATCACGATCAAGCCAAATGCGATCCTTGTTGTCATACATTTTCTCCGCAGACGAAATATCGTTCGCCATTATTTCAAATTCATTTTCCGCCTTTTCTTCAGGTCAAATCGTTCACCACCGGTCAGAAAGCTAACTATGAACGGCTGACGGCCGTTTTGGGAATGGACGAACATCACATACGTTTTGCCAATGACATTGAGCCTTCGGTTGTCTTCGATCAACACGGCCATATCTTCGTCGATCCCGATACCAAGCATTTCCGGGTGTTTCATAATAAGCCCAAAAAGCCGGTTGTGGCGTTGGCGGACCAGAAAGTGCTGGTCAAAGATAACGTTCGGCATAAGGCCAAGGCCGCGGCGGACGCCGACCTTGTCGCCGTCGAGAATTTTCAGGTCGGCCTCGCCTGTCATCATTGGATCTGAGATCACGGCAGCACCGGCGCTCGTTCCGCCGAACGGCGCACCTTGGGCGTATTTTTCGCGAATAAGTTTAAGAAGCTCTTCGTCCGCCAGGACATCCATTATCCGGTTCTGATCGCCGCCGGAAAAGAAGATCGCGGTTGCCGTTCTCAATTGCTCGACAAATGCCGCACGTCTTGCGGCGTCGAGCGGCCGCATCGCGGCGTGTTCGATCGAAATACCCGGCACGATAGAAAAGTCCTTCTTCAGCGCCTCAAAGCTTTTTTCCGGCTCTGCGCTTGCCCAGGTGATCATGAGGAGCCTTGCCCGCGCGCCGCCGCTCCATTCAACAAATCTCCTGACCGCATCCGGCGGCCGATCTCCGCCGCCAATTACCAGAAGCCGCTGCTGGCCCGCCGCGGCCTGAACCAAACAGACGATGACCGCAATTGTATAAAGAATGGTTCTATGTCTCATCAGAACATCGTGACTATTCCGCCGGTGCGCTTCAACCCTTGGCCCGATACAGGTCAGGTTCGCCAGGCGGCCGCGTTTTCCAGCGCTTGTGTATCCATAGCCACTGGTCCGGAAAGCGGCGGATTAGTTTTTCGACCTCGGCGGTAAATGCGGCCGTGGTCCCTAAGACATCCAGTTTTCGGTCGCCGGTGTCGGCAGCATAGATCAGCTTTCCGTGAACCGCAACGTAGTGCTGTTTTTCCTCATCCCAAGCCCCGCACATGGGCAGGATGGCGGAGTTTGTCCGCATTGCAAGAAGCGCAACGCCGGTCGAGGTACACGCCGGCACGCCGAAGAAAGGCACAAACACGCCCTCTTTCGGATGAACATTTACATCGGCAAGGATCCCAAGCAAGCCTTCCTCACGAAGCACACGCGCCGCTGTCATCACGGAATTGGTTTTGTTGATCGGCCGGTTCCCAAACTTTTTTCTAAGGTCAGCGGTCAACTTCTCAAGCAGCGGGTTATCGAGCGGGCGGGCGAGATAGCTCATCGGGCCGTCATACGTCGCCCATCCAAAAACGAGCATTTCCCAATTGCCGAGGTGCGGGCTGACGATTATGATCCCGCGGCCTTCTGTCTTTAGCCGCTGGTATTCGGCATAAACACTCGGGTCGACCTGAAACTCAATGATGTTCTTGAGTCCTTCACTTGTCGCCTTTGGGAACTGGCTGAACTCGCCCAGAATGCGGCCGAGGTTTCGGAATCCGCCTTTGACCAAACGAACGCGCTCAACTTGGTCCTTCTCAGGAAACGCTATCGCTATGTTGGTCATAGCGACGCGGCGCAGCCCGCCGAGCAGGTAGTAACCGCCCGCCGCGAAAGTCGTCGCCGCGGCCAGTGCCGCCCGACGCGGCAGAAGCCCTAGAGATCCGAGCAGGCCGCGCACGACAGCGTATTCAAGCCACACCTGTGGTTTGCTCTTCTTCGCCACACATTGTTTGTATCCTTACGGGCCGCGCAGAAGCAAGTTGAGGACGCAGCCGTTTTCCTGGGTCAGCGGTTAACCGCCGCATTCTCCCCGGTATCGACATCCAGCCATTGGCGGGCTGATTCGGAATCGAAGAAGAACTCTAATCGCACTCCACGGTTTTGGGCAACCGTTTTGAAGAACATCGTTAGTTCGTCAAGCCTTTCTCCGACGCAGCAGATGGCGATCGAAAGTCCCATCGTATGTTCTGATAGTACGCGCCCCGATTCGAACGCCGACATAGTGTCGGGCGGCCCGTCGATCCCCGGTGTCTCGATCAGCACCTTTGCCCGCCCGCTTTCCTCGCACAACCGGCCGACCGCAGTCCAAGCGTCTCGCCCGGACTCGTCCGAGATCGCAAGGCTGTCCTGATAGTTCAGCCGAAGGTACGTGGGATGGACCGTGTGTTCGAAAAGACTGCCCATAGGAAAACACACACTAAGACATACCCGATGGCGGGTCTTGATGCTTTTTAGTTCCCTGGACTCAGGTTATAGGGTAGCGTCGAGCAGCCGGCTTTCGCCGGTAAGATTTTCTAACTTTAGGACATATATCCCAGAATTGCAATACGTTTCTCCATTCGTCCGTCTATCGGCGGCGGAATGTTAGTTTTACAAAACTCTTACAATCGGCGGCCGCGATCCTTGTTAGTCTAGTTATACGGTACAAGGTGCCCTTAGCAAATATTTTGATAAAGCTCTAGTAATGCAAAAAGCAACAACTCTGGAAAAGAATTCAAGTAAGATCAATTGGCAAACGCTTGTCGCGGTAGTGATCTTTCATCTTTTGGCGGTCGCGGCACTGTTCACGTTCAGTTGGCAAAACCTTGCGGTGGCCGCGGTGCTGTGGTGGATAGCAGGAAGCCTTGGCGTTGGCCTCGGCTATCATCGCCTGCTGACCCATCGCGGTTTCAAGGCACCGCGCTGGCTGGAACGGACACTGGCCGTTTGTGGTTCGCTTGCGATGCAGTCCGGCCCGATAACGTGGGTCACCACGCATAGGCTCCACCATGCTTTCACTGATACGGACAGGGATCCGCACAGCCCGCAGAACGGGATCTTTTGGTCGCATATGGGCTGGATCCTTCGCGGCACAGCGCAAAATAATTCCGAAGCGACGAGAAAGCGCTATTCGCCCGACCTGATGCGCGATCCGTTTCTTGTCACCCTCGATAACTACTATTGGGTACCGATCGTCATTGTAAGCATTGGCCTTTTTGCGGCCGGCGGGCTTTCGATGGTCCTCTGGGGGGTGTTTTTGAAGACCATCGTTGGGTGGCACACGACATGGCTTGTGAACTCGGTAACGCATCTCTGGGGTTCGCGCCGGTTCGATATCCGCGACACGTCAACAAACAACGCGCTTGTCGCCGCTCTGACATTTGGCGAAGGCTGGCACAACAATCACCATGCCTATCCGCGTTCGGCCCGCCACGGCCTCCGTTGGTACGAGATAGATGTAAACTGGATCCAGATCAAGCTGCTTGAGAAGCTTGGCCTGATAAAGAACGTGTACGCGTTCGAATTAGGTGCGGCTGAAGAAGAGCCGGTCGAGTTGGTCCCGATCCAGGACGCGGCCTGATACGTCAAAAATTGAGTGAACCTGGGCAAAAGCGACGTCTGTTGCTTTTGCCTTTTCGCTTTTTACTGCTTACCTTTTACTCATGCGGCGCCGCAAAACCGCAATATTCTTCCTTGTTCTGGGAATATGCCTTGTCGCGCGTGCCATTGCGTTGAATGTCGGCTGGATACTGCTCAACCTTCGCGAGGTTGCGATGCTCGTGCTCGGCATCATCTTCTTTGCGCTGATCATCACCGGTTTGACCTTGAACACGATCTTTCTCGTTCGCGAGATACGCCGGACCGAGCAGCACGATGCGTTCATCAACGCCGTCACGCATGAACTGAAAACGCCAATAGCATCGATAAAACTCTATCTCGAAACCTTAAAGGCCAGGGAGGTGACGGCTGAAAAACGGCGCGAATTTTATGACGTGATGCTTGCCGACAGCGACCGTCTGCTGCACACGGTCGAACAGGTACTAAAGGCCGGCGGGGCAAAGGAGAAGGGCCAGAAGCTTCAAAAGGCAAACGTCGACCTTGGATCACTGCTGAGCGAATGTATTGCCCTTATCCGATCTCAGCGCCATCTTGAAGGAACGGTCGTACGGTTCACTGAACCGGCGGAACCGCTTCTCGTTTCAGGCAGTCATTCCGACCTGCGAACGGCATTCGCAAACCTGCTGGATAACGCAATAAAGTACTCTGACGGCGACCCGAAAATTTCCATTCGCATAAAAAAAACTCCCTTGAACAACCGTGCCGAAATATTCATAAAAGACAGCGGCCTCGGAATTCCGACAAGCGATCTAAAACGCATTTTCAGGCGGTTCTATCGTGTGCCCAACGCCGCCGTTTCGCAATCACCCGGCTCGGGCCTCGGGTTATATATTGTTAATTCGATAATAAAACGCCACGGCGGACGTGTCTCGGCACAAAGCCGCGGCGAGGGAATGGGCAGCACGTTTTTGGTGCAGCTGCCGCTTGTATGAACTTTCAACTTTTAACTTGGAAACTGTTCACTGAAGAAAAGAAGTCTGTCGAATTTCTACTGCCTGCGGAAGTCAAATGAAGATCCTCATCATCGAAGACGAAGCTCACATCGCCGACGGCCTGCGGTTCAACGTTGAGGCCGAAGGGCACGAAGCCGAGATAGCGCCGGATGGCGAAACGGGGTTGGAACTTGCCGAACGCGGGTTTGATGCGATCGTGCTCGATGTAATGCTGCCCGGCATCGACGGTTTCGAGGTTGCCCGCTCTTTGCGCGAACGAAATAACTTTACGCCGATCCTAATGCTGACCGCACGCGGCCGGCCCGAAGATGTGTTGAAAGGCTTTGAGGCGGGCACCGACGATTACTTGCCGAAACCATTCGATCTCGAGATATTTCTCGCCCGTCTGAACGGCCTGCTCCGCCGCCGCGAATGGACGCGCCGCGAATCATCGCAAACCCGTGTCGGCGACACTTTTGAAATAAACGGCAAGACGATCGACTTCGCCAATCTCGAACTCCACAGCGGCGGCGAAACCATTCACCTGACCATGATGGAAATAAAACTCCTCCGCTACCTCATCGAACACGAAGGCCAAACCGTCGCCCGCAACACCATCCTCGAAGAAGTCTGGGGCCTCCAGGAAGATACCGACACCAGAGCGATAGATAATTTCATCGTGCGATTGAGAAAATACCTCGAAGACACGCCAAACGACCCGCAGATCGTAAGGACCGTTCGTGGTGTTGGGTATAAGTTTGTGAGCTTGAAAAATTGAGATGATCTCTTGTCATCTCCGAAAGCACCCAATTGCTGCGTGAGGACAGACGCCGGTGGGATATATCCGCCAAATGTCGTGCGGCTCAAACCGCCACAATTCGATCTACCGCGAGTTCAAATCACCATCCACCAAGGCGCGGCAAGGACATTTGGGGCCAGCCAGTCCAGCAATTTTCCGTTATGCAATAGCAGGCCTGATCGCGATTGCTTACCATATTCGGACGAGAATGTTCTCAGATGTTTCATGTCATCGTACTTCGGCCGTTCTGTCGATTTGATCTCGATCGGCAACAGACGATCGCCCGATTCGATAACGAAATCCACATCTTCGCCGGTTCTGGTTTGCCAGTAGAATATTTCGGCCCTTGCAACGCGGCTGTCACGCCACGCCAACAGATCGTTCAGAATAAGATTTTCAAGATGCTCGCCGCCCGGTTCGCTCGTCTCTGCAAGATGAAGCGCGACGCCTGTGTCACCCCAGTATAATTTTGGGGACTTGACCAGCCGTTTTGTCCGGTTCACCGAGTAAGCAGGAATTCGCACAAGCAGGAACGAAGTTTCCAAAAGATTCATGTAGCGATGAACGGTCGGCTGTGTTAATCCAGCATCCCGTCCGATGCCTGCCTGATTCACGACTCCGCCCAAGCGATTACATAAGAGCCGCATCAGTCGCCGAAAATCCGGCAAGTTCTCGATCGACGACAATGTTTGCAGATCGCGCTCAAGATAGGTTCTAACATAGCCATCGAACCAGATCGCACGTTCGCGGTCGTTTTTTAATTCAAGCGCCGGTGTCGGAAAGCCGCCCTTACGGGCCAGTTTTCTCCAGTCATCGCGCTTCGATGCGTCCCGGGAAAGGAGATCGATCCAATCTTTCTCATCCGCGGTCAAAAGTTCTTCCCAAAGGCCGCATTTTCCTTCACCGTACCGCTCCTTTCGCGTCATCGGCCAAAGCGTCAGATAGCTTGCGCGGCCCGCCAACGATTCCGAGACGCGCCCCATCAAAAGAAGATTTGCCGAACCAGTGAGAAGAAATTGTCCGGGACGTTTCCGGCGGTCGATAGCACGCTTCACAGCCTGCAGGATCGACGGCTCGCGCTGAACCTCATCGATCGTAATGCGTGCTGAGCCGCCTACGAGCGCCTCCGGGTCGCGGCGGGCGATATCCAGCGTATCCAGATCGTCAAGGGTGAAAAATTTCCTATCGCCGCCAACCAATTCCTCGACCAGCGTGCTCTTTCCCGCCTGTCTTGCACCAGTGATCACGATCGCGGGCATCACGTCAAGGCGTTCCTTAACACTTTGTGTGACCAGCCTGGGATGTGTAATTCTATTCACCACGTGAATTACTATTCACACCGTGAATTGCAAGTCTCTTTCTACTCGAAATAATTTCGCCTCGCGATCACCTTTATCTGCTTGCGCCAATTTTCGTGGAGTTCAAAGCGCCATAGTTCGATCTCGGGTGTGAGCATCCTGGCAAAGTATTCAAAGTCGCGGTGAAAGCTTAATGCTGGTGCGACGGCATAAACCAGCGGCGGTTTGTCGATGATCTCAAGATCGCCGAATACGCGGGCACGGCGGAGTTCGCCGCGGCGGCGGAGGTGTTCGATCTTTCGCCAATAGTCGGCGGCCTGAAATGGAGTTTCGCGGTCGGGCGAGGCCTTAACTTCGATAACGACCAGGCGCCCGTCGCGGCGAAGAGCGAGCAGGTCGATCTTGTCGGCGGCAGCGGTTCGAAACTGGTTATAGATCGGAGCAAGGATAAGGTTGGCGTCGAGCAGTTTGATATTTCTGCGCAAGATCGATTCGAGCCACGATTCGGGCGAATGGCGATAAAAGTCGTGCCGCTTTGACGCACCGTCGAATGCGCGATAGGCCGTCAGATCTTCGACAAGCCGTTCCAGTTCCGGCCGGGTCTGATCGTTCAGCAGACGCTTTTCCCTGCCGATCCCAAACCACGCCGATTCGCGCCCCGCCATCAGTCGTACACGCGCGAACGAGAGCCCGTTGAACCGCAGTGTCTTGCCATGACGCGAATGCATCACGTCGATCGCTTCAGGCTTAAGGCCCATTATCTTTTGCGCCGTTTGGCCCGGTTCGACCTCGTCAGGAAGGTTCAATTTTCTCGGCTTCTCACGCCACAATCTGCTCGCGGTGATCTCCGCTCGTAATTTCAACGCCTCCATTCCGCCTATACGGTCGAGCTCAAAGATCCGTATCGACGAACGGACCGGCGACTTTAGCAATGCGTGCAGCTTTTGCAGATTAACGGCCGACCGTTTTTCCGCAACAATATACAACTCGCGAGCGGGCTTCTTCGCACGCGCCCTGAGCCGGTCGAACCAAAGTATCGAGGACGAAAGTATCGATTCGGCCGGGGCACCGCCGACAATGTCGGCGTAAACCGCGAACCGGCCCGATTCGCGGTTTTCGGCGATGATCTCCGCAAACCGCCCGCTTCCCGCGTTCAACGCGACACGAATGATCTTTGTCCCCGTACCGGCATCATGCACCAGCGAAGCTATCTCATTCGCCCGCTCTAACCGTGCAAGCTCGACATTTGCGGCCAGTGCCGCCGCCGACACGCGCGGAACAAGCCGCAATATTTCGGCTTCGCCGCCGAATGGCGCGGCAAGCGAAAGATCTATCCGCTCACTGTCAAACTCGAAGGATGCGACCCGCCGCGACCGAAATCCACTCTCGCACACGGCGCCGAAAAGTACCCCGCGGCCGTCGCTTTGAACGTCGATCTCGCTGCGGCCGACCGGAAACGTACGCCCGTTCTCGCTGATCATCAGCCATTCGGCGTGGACATCGAGCAGCGTGTCTAGATCTTCGGTCGAGGTTTGGGGGGCTACCATGAATGTTTGGTTCCGAAATATTCGATCATCGCCTGGGCCCATTCGGCGTAGCCGCTTTCTGACGGATGAATGCCATCGGCAAAGAATGTTTCTACATTCACCGTATGCGGCTGGGGATAGTAATGCACGCGTTCCAATCCGGCCGTAAATTCACGAATGTTCCTATCGTGCATCTTTGACAATTCCCACAACAGGAATTTGATCGGCTGTGGCAGGCCCGGCGAATATTTGATCATCGGGCAGTTCGAAATGAATATTACCGCCTCCGGGCTCAGGCGGCGCATGACCGCGATGAGCTCAAGCATATCCCGCCGCCATTTTTTCGGCGTACTCAATTTTAGAACATCATTGCCGCCGATACCGAGCAGGATATAGTCGAACGATCTGTCCGCTACCAGCGGCACCAATTCGTCTATCGTCCGGCGGGCCGTGACACCATTTTTGCCGATAACGTCCCATTCGATCACGCGGCCTGTCCGCTGGGCAAGGCGCATTGCAAACTGGCCGGCCATTGCTTCCTTGTGCGTTCTTGCGCCAAGCCCTGCGACGGTCGATTCGCCAATGACCAGCAGCTTTGCGGCTGGTTCGCCAACGCCGACGCTTCCCCGTCTCTCGCCGCCCGCATCAGGCAGAAGCCCTATCTTCCGCCGCGTGTACTGGCCCTGAAGATAAAGCAGCGGTGAAACTGGCAGCAAAAACGCGGCCGCTGCGATATAGGCCGCTTGCCAGCGCGCCAAATTGCGCGTTTTGTCACCGTTCAGTGTCATTATGATAAACTTCGAACAACCTTAATGTTTTTGTCAAATGCCGCTAAATCCCTCCTCGCCGGACTCCTGCTAATGTTATCAACCACGGGATGCGGAATATTCGGTACGCGCGGAGACACTGTCACCCGTGTTTCGGATGACACAAAGAGCAATATTCCGTTCAAAACGACGGAGCCCGAAAACTTCCAGTGTGAGATAGTAGAGACCGCAGGCAAAATAGTGCGGCGAAAACGGCTCGCGAAAAAAGGGACGTGGCGGCGGGTTGACTTTGACTACGGCGAACCCACGCAACGTGCCCTGCTCCAGACAGATAAGAATTATATTCTCGACATCGGCCGCGGCCTGTACGCCGAAGGCCAAACCGGTACAGGCGGGCAGTTCAGCGAATTGACGCACGAACTTCTCAACACCGGACAGCGTTCAGAGTTCGAAGAAACCGCCCGCAATGGAAATATGGCCGTGTACACCGTTCGCCCCGCAGACGGCGGATTAAGCGAGATCGTCGTTCACTATGACGAGTCGATCGCGTTGCCAGTGAAACAGGAGTTCTTTTCGCTTGCCGGCGGAACGCGAACGCTTACCTTCACGATAGAGATAGTCAACTTCAAACGTGAACCGGATGCTGACGTTTTCACAATACCAAGCGGATTCAAAAATGTGCCTATTGACCAACTCCTTTTGTGACCTTCTTCTCCGGTTTTGTCGCTGGCCCTAACCACAGAAGAACATGAAATAGGGAAAAAGAAACCGTTGGAAAAATGCAAGCCGTTTAACTTAGAATGACCCCGATCCGCAAATTTGCTCGATTCGTCAAACCATACCGCTGGCAAATGGCGGCTGGGATCGGGTGTATTCTTGTCTCTTTGTGTTTTGGCCTTCTGGTGCCATATCTGGTCGGCGTGACGGTCGATCTTTTGTCAGAGCGCGAGAATTTTACGTGGCGGAACATCATTTACTATGCACTGCTGATTCTCGGCGTAAATCTGATCAGCGGCATTTTTCTGTTTCTCCAGCGGCGAATCTTGATAAATACGTCCCGCCATATCGAGTTCGATATGCGCGAGGCGTTTTATGAAAGCGTGGTCAACCAGCCGGCTTCGTTTTTTTACGAAAACAGGGTCGGCGATCTGATGGCCCGGGCGACGAACGACCTTGCGGCCGTCCGCCAGATAGTCGGGCCGATGATCTTGTACAGCTTTCAGGCTGTGTTCGCGTTATGTATTGTGCTGCCTATCCTGCTTAGCATCTCGGCAAAGCTCACGCTGCTGCTCCTGATCCCGATGCCGCTTGTGTCGCTGACCGTCAAATTCCTTGGCGGTCAGATCCATAAGCGTTTTGAGAAGATCCAGGAGTATTTCTCGTCCATCACCGCGCGGGCACAGGAGAATCTTTCGGGCGTACGCGTCGTCAGAGCATATGCACAGGAAGACTCGGAGATCGAAGAGTTTCAAAAGCTCAACCGTGAATATGCCGACCGCAACATCCGTCTCGTAAAATTTGCCGCGGCAATGCGGCCGATGCTTTTCTTCTTTATCGGCCTCGGGTTTGTCATCATCGTCGCTGTCGGT
The DNA here is from genome assembly GCA_963169175.1 of Acidobacteriota bacterium. Classification (GTDB taxonomy): domain Bacteria; phylum Acidobacteriota; class Blastocatellia; order Pyrinomonadales; family Pyrinomonadaceae; genus OLB17. Next base: position 19,499 of record CAUJFK010000063.1, read on the forward strand.
GTGCCGATGGCCGTTCGCGGCGAGATAACGGCGGGCAATTTCACGACCTTCATTCTCTATCTGCAGCGGATGATCTGGTACCTTATCGCACTCGGTTACGTGGTAAATCTGTATCAGCGCGGCACGGCCTCGCTCAAACGCTTCGACGCCATTCTCGAGAGTGAGCCCGCAATAAAAGACGGCCCCGATGTGCGTAAGCAGCCCCCGATCAAAGGCGGAATCGAGTTTCGTGACCTGAGTTTTGCTTATTTCACCACGGAGGACACTGAGAGCGCGGAGAAAGATCTTGCAACATCTTCTTCTATCTCCCAGCCGTCTGTGGTAAATGACCGCACGGTCCTGCGCGATATTAACCTTAAGATCGAACCCGGCCAGACGGTCGCGTTCGTCGGCCGCACGGGCAGCGGAAAATCCACGCTTGTCAGCCTGATCCCGCGCTTGATGGACGCGCCGGACGGCACTGTCCTCATCGACGGCGTTCCGGTCAAACAATATCCGCTCGAACAACTCCGCCGGTCAATTGGATTCGTCCCGCAGGAAACTTTTCTTTTCAGCAATACACTGGCAGCAAATATCGCCTTTGGCGTAAAAACTAACGGCAGCGATCATCGCTCCCCTCCTTACCAGGGAGGGGTGGCCGAAGGCCGGGGTGGTTCTTTGGCTGGCGACGATACGGCCTTGATCAGCGTCGAAAATGGCTCAGACGGAGAACCACCCGGTCTGCCTGCCGAAAAACACGGGCATCCACCCGTCCTTGGTAAGGAGGGGAACAGGAGAATAAGCGTCGAAAAAGCAGCCGAGATAGCCGGGCTGGCCGATGACATTAAGTCCTTCCCGGGCGGATATGAGCAGCTTGTCGGCGAACGCGGCATCACCCTTTCCGGCGGACAAAAACAGCGGACAGCGATCGCCCGTGCCGTAATGCGCTGGCCGCGAATTTTGATCCTCGACGATTCGCTTTCGGCTGTCGATACGTTTACAGAAGAAAAGATCCTTCACAATCTCCGCGACATCCGCACCGGCCGCACAGCGCTGATCGTTTCGCACCGTGTCTCGACCATCCGCGACGCCGATCTCATCTGCGTCCTCGACCACGGCCGCATCATCGAACGCGGCACGCACGATGAATTGCTCGAGCTGAACGGCGAGTACGCCGAACTCTACCAACGCCAGCTCCTGGAAGAAGAATTGGATGCGGCTGATTGATGCTCACCGCTTATCGAAAGCAACCATCCTTCGCTAACGGCATATTCATTGCTTCCTCCCTCTGTCTTCCTTTGCGGCTCTGCGGTTGTGCGGGAGATAACTCAATCCGGACGCAAAAAGGCCGCCAATCTTTCTGGCGGCCTTTGCCTTGTTGTTATTCAGTTGTATCGGGTTACTACCTGCCGAGGTATGTGACCGAAACGCGGCGTCTTCCAAAACGTCTTGCCTCAGCACAGCTTGGCATCCAGATATCGAGTTCACGGCCCTTAACGCCGCCGCCGGTATCGGATACAAGATAGTTACCGCTGTATGCTCCGCTAATACTAATGCGGCTGCCCAGCGGCAGAAGCCTTGGGTCGGCCGCGATTATTCCTCGCCTTACGCCATGGCCCATGGCCGTTCTTCCCTTCAGACAGTAGGCGGTGGCCGTGAACATTCCCCGGCTGGCGCCTGCTATCGCCTTGGATGAAACTGTTTTTTCAACGAGCTTGTTCTTTTCCTGCTTGTCCTGTTTATCCTGCCCTTGTTCTACCTCTGTTACTTCCCTTGTTTCAGTTTCAACCGCTGTTTCTATATTCGTATCTATAATTAAGTTACTTACTTCAATTTGCGAATCGTTCGCTGAACTGAGTGCGTATTCCGTCTCGGCTGTTCCGTAAAAAACAGTCCCGAACAAACCGATTATTGACAGAATAACGCCTCCTCTAACGAGATTTGTCATTCTTGATTGCTCCTCAGTCTTTTGCCTTCAATCGTAAAGCGCAGCAATAGCGAATGGATCCTGGGTAAAGATTCGGTCGCGTTTCGTTGCCTTTTTAACGCATAAGATCGAAGACTGGGGCAGCGGGTTATTCCGCCTGTTCCGCACCGGTCGCGGCACGAACATTTCAAGAGGCTAGCACCTTTTCTCCCCGCGTGTCCACCCGAAAAAAGCCCACAACTCCTTATTCTGTATGCAATTGCTGTATTTGCAGTAATTTAGGGGTTGTATTTTTTTTTGATTTTGTTACACTTTTCAAGCCCTGAATGGGTGTCAATTTCCAGGATATCCCAACATTTCAAAAGAGGAACAATCTATGCAGGAACGCCGCCAAGGTGCGAGATATCCCGTCTCGTTCCCAATTCGGGTCAAGTGGAGGGAGGAAGGTTCAAGCTTTACCGAGGAAGGCCTGACCGAGAATGTGGCCGTCGCCGGAGCACTTGTATATCTTCCGCGAAAGCTGCCATCGGTCGGATCGAAGGTCGAGCTGACGATAACGGAACACTCGGACGATGAGGTCAGCGTAACGGCCCAGGTCATCCGTCTTGAACGCAACGCCGCGCATCCGCAGGTCGCCCTGAACCTGCTCGACGGAATGCGGGCGTGGAAAAAGAAGGTCTGGGAACACGCCGCAGAAACCATCGCGGCCGAAAGGCCCGAAGACGTGGACGAGTGGTAAATATCCGCTCACTCTCTATTTGACCGCCAGCCAGCAACCGACGCACAATTCTCGTGTATGAAAATTCTGGTACTCGGAGCGGGCCGTATGGGTTACGGCGGCGCTTATGACCTTGTGCACAATTCACCCGACGTTGAGCGGGTCACAATCGCCGATTTTGACGCGAAAAAAGCCGAAGAGGCAGCCGCAAAGGTCGGCACCGCAAGAATCGAACCGCGGCATGCGGATGCATCAGTTTACCGTGAAATGGTAGCCTTGATGGCCGGACATGATTCAGTCATCTCGTGCGTAAATTATTGGTACAACGAATCGCTTTCGCGGGCGGCTATCGAAACAAAAACCAACTTCTGCGATCTTGGCGGCAACAACTATGTCGTCGATGAGCAGCTTGCCCTTGATGCCGAGGCAAAGGCCGCCGGCATCAGCATTATCCCCGACTGCGGGCTTGCTCCCGGCATGGTGTCGATACTGGCCATGCACGGCGCGGCCAGGTTTGATCGGCTTGATGGGCTGCGCATCCGCGTCGGCGGCCTGCCGCAAGATCCGAAGCCGCCGCTCGATTATCAGCTTGTGTTTAGCGTTGAGGGGTTGATCAACGAGTATGTGGAGGCCGCACGCGTTATCCGCGACGGCAAGGTAATTGAAGTTCCGTCAATGACCGAGCTTGAATCGCTCGAATTCGACGGATTTCCGCCGCTCGAGGCGTTTCAGACCAGCGGCGGCACTTCAACACTGCCGGATTCTTTTCTTGGAAAGCTCAAGGAACTAGATTACAAGACCATCCGCTACGCCGGACATTGCGAAAAATTCAAGACAATGATCGACCTCGGCCTGTGTTCGAGCGAAGAGATAGTTGCCGATTATGTGAAGGTAAAACCCCGAAAGGTCTTCGGTGAATTGCTCCAGCAGCACCTGCCCGCCGACGGCCCGGACTACGTTCTGGTTAGATTGGAGTTCGTCGGCCAAAAGGCGGAAACACGACCGGTAGGGAGTGTGCCCCCGAACACGGATGGACGTTCACATCTCCGCTACGACATCGTCGATAAGCAGGACGAAACCACCGGCCTCTCCGCAATGATGCGAACCACCGCATTCCCGGCGTCGATAATCGCTCAAATGATGGCAAAAGGCGAAGTAATAATGCGCGGGGCAACGCCGCAGGAAAAGGCGATCGATCCAGAACGATTCGTTGCCGAATTAGAACGCCGAAACATTACGATCGACGCGGTTGGATGGAATAGGTGAGGGTGCGTAAGTTTACAATACCTGCCAACGAAATGTGACGGATTTGTTCGGCACGTGCGCGATCACTACAAGCTTCACGATCTGTTGGTAATTTTTTTCATTTCTGTCCGTGGTCCGCAGCAGATAGATGCTGCCTAATCTAACTGTAGCCCAGTTGTCTTTAGATGGACGGGCCTTGAGCAAAGCGTCAGATCTCTCAAGTTCCTGAGTCGTGTGTGCCCGACGATCTGCCAGAATAAAAATTTTGCCGTCTTTTATTTGAATAGACGCGAATCCCTGGCCATTTCCGACCGTTTCCTCATACTTGTATTTCCGCTGAAGCTCTGCCGACGTTCCGATGTCGATTATAGTGCCTTCTCGTCCGCCTTCAACGCCGACCGTAAAGGCGTCAGCGTTGTAACTGTTATAGTTAATATCGCTGCACCGGTTGCGTACCTCGTTCGCCTGAAAGAGACTTCCATAACCACCGTCTCGGAAGCAGAGGGATTGAGCCAGAGGATCGCGGGCGTACAGCGTTGATATCCCGGTCTGGACCTCGTTCGCCGTCGGGGCGGCCTGGGCTATGCTGAAAGTGGTACAGAAGAACAGCGAAACGGAAAAGACCGCCCCAATCATAATGCAATTCGTTTTCATGGCAATTTTCGCGGACGTGATGGTTAAAAAATAAATCGGCCGCAACTCGTTCAAAGTAACGGCCGGATAGTATATTAGGCGCGAATTCCAATCAAGCGCGGATTCGCCTTTTTCTTCAACAGCTTTCGCAGTTTGAGTCTTGCCTTGTGAAGCTGGGATTTTGACGTGCCGACCGAGCATCCGAGGATGCGGGCCACTTCTTCGTGTTCGAAGCCCTCGACGTCGTGAAGGACGAACACGTTCTTGTACCCTTCGGGCAGTTGGTCGATCGCATTTTCGAGTGCGATCTTGTCCACGATCCGCATCCTCTCCGGGTCGGCCGTGCCCGTTACGATCTGGTCGGGCGTTTCGCCTTCTTCGGTCACTTTTTCGAATTTCACGTTCCTTTTGCGAAAGTGCATCAGGACCTGGTTTACCGTCAAACGGTGCAGCCATGTCGTAAAGGCCGAATCGCCGCGAAAGCTGCCAACCTTGCGGTAAAGCTGGATAAACACGTCCTGCGTAAGGTCCTCCGCTTCGAATGCGTTTTGAAGCATTCGTAAACAGATCGAATAGACCCGGCGGTGGTGGCGGTGATATATCTCTTCAAAAGCGGCCATATCACCCTTTGCCGCAGCCTGAGTAAGGTCAAAATCCTTTGCCTTGGACGAGTTCGCGACTGTGGGTTTAGCAACTCCGCCGCGAACCGTTACATCAGCCGTGCTGGTCTGGAATATCGGATAGTCTAATGTTTCTGTGGTCATTGCTTGTTCCCCCCCGTATCAGTGAGCTTCAATTGGCGTGCCAAACTGTGAGTGACCAGATTGATCCATATATTTGAACGGTCGAACCTGTAAAAAGTTGCGTTTTTACAGGCATACTTTGTAATTCGGGGAACATCTCAGTCTGGATTCAATACGATCTTACTGAACGGCTTAGGTTGCCGATACACTATTTCGTGTGTATTGAATCAATTCGCCGCTATTGCCGGGCCGGGTTCGGTGCTATTATGGAATTCCAACCGCCGCACCTGATATTCCAGGCAAATGGCGGACTTGAAATGGTTCGGAAATCATCAAAGATCACTATCCTTTTCCTTCTTCTGCTCAATCTGCTTGCGGTTTCCGCATATACGCAGCCGAGCAGCCAGGAAATAGGCGAGGATGACGGCATTCCCGTCCTGGTGAAGCACCTGCCGGAATGGCAAAGCGTTCGTTCGAGCACGGTTTCTATTACGGATTCAGCGGGCCTCGCACAGGCCGTTGGCGCAAGGCCGATTGTGGCGCTGATAGAATTTGCAGGCGGGACCGAAGCGGTCAAGGCCGACTACGCGGCGGGCAAACTGCTGATAGTAGAATTTACAAACCCACAGGGATCATCCGACGCTAACGCCAAGATCTTGCGGCAACTTGCCGAAAACCCTGAACCCACAACAGTTTACAAGCGGATCGGCAATTACAATGCCTTTGTCTTTGACGCCGCCGATCAGAATGCCGCCGCCGGCCTACTGGACCAGGTCAAATATCAAAAGACAATTCAGTGGCTGGGTGAAGACCCATATCTCGCCGAAAAGATCGGGCGCTACTTTGCCACAACCGCACGCGATGTGATGCTTTCGACGGTGATGTGGATCGTGGGCGGCCTCGGGCTGTCGATCGTCCTCGGCATAATCGCCGGCTTGGTATTTTTCCGTATGCGCGAGCAGCAGCGTGCCACCTGGAGCCGGTTTACCGACGCCGGCGGCATGACCAGGCTCAACCTCGACGAACTTAGTGAGTAGGGCGACGGGGCCTATGGCAGGGCCTCGATCAACCGTTCAATATCCCCCGAGTTATTAAAGAAATGCGGTGCGATCCGCAGAACATCGTTTCGCGGGCTGACAACAATGTTTTCAGCAATCAAGCGTTCGGCGATAGAGTTGCAATCCAGGCCGCTGCGATGCCTGATGCACACGATCGCGGACTTCTCACCTGCCTCGCGTGAGCTAACTATTTCATACTCCTTTGCCGCCAGGCGTTCGCAGAGTTCATCCGACAGGCTCCCCAGGTGCTTTTCGATACGGTCAAGGCCGGTCTCCTTAAGAAGAGTAAGGCTTGCCTCAAGCCCATAAAACAGCGACGACGCGCCTGTACCGCTTTCCCATGCCAGGGCGTTTGGCTTTAGCGGCTGCGTGCGGTCGCCAAAATCCCAGGGCGTGGCAACGCTTATCCAGCCCACAAAAGAAGGTTCTACCCGCTCACGGGCCCGGTCTGATATGTACAGAATGCCGCAGCCTTCGGGTGCGCAAAGCCATTTGTGGCTCGCTCCCGATGCAATATCAACGAATTGGCCCGGCAGATCGAAACCGCACGCACCCAGGCCCTGAATTACATCTACCGCGAACAAAGCGTCGACGGAACGCGCCGCCCGGCCAATGCGTTCAAGATCGGCCCGAAAACCCGAGCCATACTGGACCGCACTGATCGCTACCAGCCGTGTCCGGCTGTCGATCATGCCGATCAGCTCGTCAAGATCGATCCGCCCGTTATGGTCCGGGGACAGCCGCAGTTCCACCCCGAAGCGATCACGGGCCATTCGCCATGGATAGAAATTTGCCGGAAATTCGTACTCATAACTAACAATGTTGTCGCCGGCCTTCCAGGAAATCCCGTTAGCTACGGATGCAAAGCCGTCGGACGTATTACGCATGAACGCGACCTGTTCAGCACGCACGCCAAGCATCTCGGCCACCAGTTCGCGAGCGCGGTTCTTCGTGGCTACCCATTCGGGATAATTTTTTGACCCATTCGCCGAAACGTCTGTCAATTGAGAGTTTATGGCTTCTATGGCCATTGTCGGGATCGGGGCGACTGCGGCACTGTTCAGATAGTTATAGGTCGCAAGAGCTGGAAAATGTGCTCGAATTTGGTCGTTCATATATTAAAAGAGGTTCCCACAAGCCGGCTGCACTACCGCGAATGACGCGAATCAAGAATCGAAAGCCCACGAAACGACATTTTTGTTTTGGGAACGGTGCATGTATAGGCTTTGGGCCCAATAAAAATCTTTGACAAACCCCGTGGCCGATTGTAACTTCTAAGATGGTGGAACGCGCTAGAGCGCTCATGGGCGTTCTTTCAATCTTTAGTAACCAGTATGTTCGAGTTTCGCAGGAAAAACCAAATCGAATTTGGCATGATCTCGCCAGGTGACGACCCCGACATCGATGTCGTCCGCACGCGGCGTGAGTCGCGGCAAGGACTTTGGATGGAGAGCCTTCGCCTTGTGCGTGATGTTTTTCTGATCATTGTGGTCTTTGTACTTCTCGGCGTGTTTGCGGTGCAGCCGGTTGTTGTCGAGGGCACATCGATGCTGCCGCAGCTGCATGACGGCGAACGGCTTCTGGTCAACAAGCTTGTTTACTATAAATGGCGAAGTGTTAGCTGGGGCCATTTGGAACGCGGCGATATTGTCGTTTTCTGGTACCCGAGCGACCCGGATAAAAGCTACGTCAAGCGGGTTATCGGCCTTCCGGGCGAGACGGTCGAGGTCCGCAACGGCAAGGTTTATATTAACGGCCACGAATTGGTCGAACCCTATATCGACACGATCCACAACCAAAACCTTCGCGAAAACATCATCAAGGCCGTCGATCAGCATTATTACTTTGTAATGGGCGACAACCGCGACAATTCTTCTGATTCGCGTATCTGGGGCCTCGTGCCCGAAAAGTACATCTACGGCAAAGCCTTCTTTCGTTACTGGAGCCCGTCAAAAGCAGGATTCCTGGAACACGGCGACTACGACATCCCCGAACCGAAAACTCTTGAAGAGCTAAAAGCTGAAGAGCAGGAGTAAATATCTACGCACTGGAACATCGGGGGGCACAGTGATATTAACCTCTTCACTGTGCCATGAGTGTCTCTGTGGTAAAAATCCCTCAAACCTGATTCTCGAACAACTCAAGCAGTCTTTCGCGGTAGTTGCGGCTTAGCGCCAACTCGGTACCGTTTCTCAGGATCACCGCGTAATCACCGCTGAACATGGGATGCAGTTCCTTGATGCGGTCGATGTTGACGACCGTCGAGCGATGGATCCTGAAAAACTTGTCCGGGTCGAGCTTTGCCTCGATTCCGTTCATCGTCTCGCGGATCATATGCGACTCGCGGCCGGCGTGCAGCTTTACGTAATTGCCCGCCGCCTCAATATAGTCGATGTCATCGACCTTAAGGAAAAACACACGGCCGACCGATTTTACGACCAGGCGTTCAAGGTATTTCTTTTCGGTCTTTAGATCTTTGATCAGCGAGGCGAGCCGCTCATCCAATTGGCCTATGCGCTTTGTCTCGATCTGGCTGCGGGCGTGCTCGACCGCCTTGTGAAGGCGTTCGCGATTGAAGGGTTTCAACAGATAATCAAGGGCGTGCACATCAAACGCCTGAATGGCGTACTGATCGTAGGCGGTAACAAAAATGACCGCGGGCATCGCTTTTTCATCCAGGGCCTTGACCACCTCAAACCCGTTCTTTTCGGGCATTTGAATGTCAAGAAATACGAGGTCCGGCCTCTGCTCTTTGATCGCCCGAACAGCTTCCCGTCCGTTGCCGCATTCGCCGATGATCTGAATTTCATCCTCGTCGCGCAGAAATCGCCGCACCCGATCGCGTGCCAATGGTTCATCATCGACGATCAAAGTATTGATCTTCATTCCGCGCTTTCGTCAAACTGTCTCGCCGCCCGCGGGACGAGCGTACATTGCCTGTACGGGATCACCAGATCGACCGCCAGGCCGGTCACTTCTTCATTTCTAAGCAGAAATGAATGAGCTTCTCCGTACAGATGCCGCAAGCGGCGGCGTGTGTTCGATATACCGACGCCTTCGATAAGATGTTCAAGATCGCCGGCGGGCACGCCAAGGCCGTTGTCACGCACGGTCAGCGATAAATTGCCATTCCGCCGCGAGGCATCGATCTCGATCTTGCCGCCGTCCGACCGCGGGCCGATGCCGTGCTTGATCGCGTTTTCGACCAGCGGCTGCAGGATCATATTCGGCACGCTTGCGTCCAAGGTTTCGGGCGCGATATGCATCTCGACCTTTAGCCTGTCGTGAAACCGCGTTAGTTCTATCTCAAGATATTTTTCCAGAAATTCGAGTTCCTGCTTGAGCGATATCTCCTGCACTTCAAGATTTTCGAACGACATTCGAAGCAGGTCGCTGAGGTCTGAGATCATTCGCTCGGCCGATTCGGGATCGCGGTAGATAAGTTCCGAGATGGCGTTCAGAGTGTTGAAAAGAAAATGCGGGTGAAGCTGCATTTTTAATACCTGCAGCCGCGTCGTTGCCAACCGAGCCTCAAGCTGCGAGGTGCGCAATTCGCGCTCGCGGTATTTGCGGTAATAACGGATCGCCTGCTGAAACCCGAGAACGCCCCAATAGATGGCGACGCCGAGGTGGACATTCACAAGCAGCAAGATCTTGAATTTTTCAAAATAGGTCGCATCGGCAAACCGCTGCATATAGCCGAGCTTTGGCAGGATGAACGCATCGACCGAAAGCTGAACGACCGCGACGACAATGCTCGCGACAAAATGAACGGGCAGGCTCAGTTTCCAACCGCCGTTCTCGAACGTAAATTTTCGCCCCAGCCAGAGAATGAACGGACTGATCAAAAACCACACATACCCGGACGAAAGCTGCCACGTCAGCACCCGCCAGAAAGGCGTCGGGTTTTCGGACAGCCGGCTTTGCAATGCCACCTGGCTTGTAAAAATAAGCCCAAGCAAGGTCCAAACACCCCATATCGCCAGCCATTTCAGGTGCCTTTTCTCAAGAGCGGATTCAAGGTTCATCTTTGTTCTCTTTTATCACCGAAGCGTGCATTCCACAATAACAGTTGTGATAAAGCGATAATTATCGCTGACGACCGGACTTTTCTTTCGTCAAGTCTGGCCCGCGGCAGATTCAAGGTAGGCCGCTGTAGTTAACAGCATCTTGTTCGCGGGTTTTCTTATCTTCTTTCTTCTGCTTCATGGTCAAGGGCCCAGGCTTTGCGGCCATGAAAGACACGGATCAAGAAAGTGAATCACACGTACTTTGTGCCCTTTGTGTCTTCAACTTGGTGAGCTTTGTGTTAAGAAAAACCATTAACACGAATACCGTAAACGGCGGACACAAAATTCGTCGAACCAGAAGAGATCGGCAAGAACTATTTCCAAATTATCGTTTTCAGTCCACTAGTACCGATCTATCTCGCAGGCGTATAATTCTAAATTATGAACGAATCAAGGGAAGCACTGGAAAACCGCAGAAACGAGATACTTGCACAACTTCGCGAAAGCAGCGACGATCTCCAGATCGAACTCGACCGCGACCCCGAGGAACAAGCAATTCAGTTAGAACAATTCGACGTCCCCGCCACATTCGCCGCAAACCTCCGCCGCGAACTGGCTCAGGTCGAAGAGCAATTGGACACGTTCGATGGCTAAGGCCCAACTAAGAAAATAACGCCTCGCTTAGCCTTGGACCAAAAGTAAAAAGTTGTTGACTAATCCGGAACATGCGAGTAGTTTGATCGCATGCAAGAGCACGTGTCTTCTGGATAGAGAGCATTTCCGAACAATCTGGCAGGCACGGTTGTGTACCAGCTTTTGTGTGCGATTATGCGCAGTTTATCCTTCGAAAGACGTATTAGCGATTAGCCATCCGGAGGATGAGATGACTAGAAAACAATCGGCGATTATAGCACTGGGCATTCTCGGAGCGATAGGCGCCATAGGACTCGCTACAGTTCGACGTGCTCAAAATGATGACAATTCGGGGGGATGACATAACCTTTAGTTAAAGCATTCTTGAAAAAAAATTAAGTAGGAGATAAAAACAATGAAAATATTTGTCGGATTTCTCTTAGCTGTGAGTATTGTTGTTTTCGGAATTTTCTTTGCGACGCCCGCAACGAAAGGGCAAAAGGAAGAAATGGATGAGGCAACCGTTGTTCGGAGAGGACAAGTAACTGAAAAAGAGCGGGAGTATAGTGAAGAGTACAAAAAGCTGTATTCATACCGTCAAGGACGCAAATTAACTGAGCTAAGCGAGATTGGCAAACGCAAAGGAAACAAACAAGAAGCTGGGGTTTCTATCGGATTGCCTCTTGTTCCCACTATTGGAAATGCACCGGGAACATCGGCTTCAGAATTTTTGGAAGAATTATCTTGTAATGCAGATGCCGTAGTAATTGGGACTGTTAAAAGTAAGGTATCACATTTAACTGCGGATGAAACGTTTGTTTATACCGAGTACGACTTTTTAGTTGAAGATATAGTCAAAAATAATTCCGCTTCTCAAATTAAAGTCAATAATAGCATCCAATTCACTCGTCCAGGCGGTTTAATAAAACTCGACAATCAAGCAATTCGAGTGGAAGATAAATCCTATCCGCCACTCGGAAAACATAAGAAGTATCTCTTATTCCTTAAATTCGTACCTTCGGCGAATGGTTACATTGTGTCTGACGCTAGAGGCGATTTTATACTTGAAGATAATTCGTTCAGAAAAATCTCAAGGCTTGAAGTTCCTAGAGAATTGGAAAGTAAAAATGAGCCTCAAACATTGTTGGGCGAAGTTCGTAACTCTGTTTCCTCTGATTGTCACAATTCAACAGGGGGAAATCAATGAGGGTGTAAATTATTTTGTGTAAATGGTCATTGAGAGCGAACTGAGATAAGTTTGGCTGAGGAGAAAAGATGACCACAGACAAGAAGAGGATCGAGGACGAGATCATTGACAATTTGCTGAAGGATTACAAGGAACCTGAAGATTTGATTGGGGAGAACGGGCTGTTGAGGGAGTTGACAAAGCGGCTGTTGGAGCGAGCGATGTCGGCGGAGATGACGGAGCACGTGGGGTACGAGAAGCATGCAGTTTCGGGTCGGAACAGCGGGAATTCTCGGAACGGGAAAACGGCAAAGACGGTGAAGGGGACGTTCGGGACGCTGCCTATAGAGGTGCCGCGAGATCGGAACGGGACGTTCGAGCCGAAGATCATCGGGAAGCATCAGACGCGGTTCACAGGTTTTGACGAGAACATAATATCGCTGTATGCGCGAGGGCTTTCCGTAAGGGAGATAAAGCAGCATTTGGAAGAGATCTACCAGGTGGAGGTATCGCCGGGGCTGATCTCGGCGGTGACGGACGAGGTGATCGACGAGGCGAAAGCGTGGCAGGACCGGCCGCTTGAGAGCTTCTACCCAATCGTTTACATGGACGCATTGGTCTTCAAAATAAGAGATGGAGCAACGGTTCGGAACAAGGCTGTCTATCTTGCGATAGGCGTAAACATGGACGGGATGAAAGAGGTCCTGGGGCTGTGGATAGCCCAGACGGAAGGTGCGAAGTTCTGGCTGCAAGTGGTGACAGAATTGAAGAACCGGGGATTGGACGACATCCTGATCGCATGCGTTGACGGGCCCGCGTCGTCCCGTTTTTCGCACATCCGCCGGAGATCAGACGCGTGATCTACACGACCAACGCAATCGAGTCGCTGAACATGTCGCTGCGAAAAGTGACGAAGGCCCGCAGTTCGTTCCCGAATGACGAGGCCGTCATAAAATTGCTCTACCTGGCACTGCGGAACATCGCTAAAAAATGGACAATGCCCATCCAAAACTGGAAGGCCGCCCTCAATCGCTTCGCGATAATCTACGAAGATCGCGTCCCCATCGACTGAACCGAAAACCGGCTGTGGGAATGTGGAAAAGCCTCAAAAGCAGGCTTTCCCACATTCCCACAGCCACTACCACTACTACTAGAAAAACAGAAATGAAGAAGGAAAACAAAAACCAAGAAAGATCGTTTACACAAAAAACTTGACACTACCAAATCAATGAAGCATATAGACATTGAAATAGCCTTCAGAAAATCAAGAATAATTTCATTTGGTTTGTTCTTGCTTTCGTTTAGTCTGGTACAAGTCGCTTTTTCGCAAACGTGCTTACAACCAGATAATCTTTCCTGGCGACACTTTCCGCAAGGCGACCCAAATATCTTTTACTCTGGGATAGTTTATTATTCCTTCGAGAATATTCCTAATGGCGCACAAAGAACCCAAATAGAAGTGGGGTTGAACAACTGGAATAATGCTCTAACGAATGGTTGCTCCAGGGCAACTTTTGTTCCGGGACCACACCCAGGAGGTGGGGCAGATAATTCAACATTGGTAATTAAAAACGGACCAATACCAAATTCAGGTGCAGCAAGGGCTGAGGAAACAGTTTATTATGGTAACGAAATAATAACAGGAACCGTAATATTTAATCCGAACTTGGTCATTAGCGGATATTTATTCTATGACCCAAATGTAGGCGGATATGACACTATTTACATCAAGAATGCGATGCACGAAGTTGGACATTTGTTGGGAATTAGTCACTACAAATCAGGACATCCAAACTCGTGTATGCAACAATCGCCTCAATCATCTGTGATGAATGATTCTTGTGGTGTTAATGACAATGGAACCTATTTCGGTTCAACTTTTTATCCCGGCGTGCAAACTACAGCTGTAACAAATTGCGACACAACTCGATTAAACGGAATCTATATTTGTCCAACGCCGACTCCAACTCCAACACCGGAGGCTGCTTGCCTGGACCCGGAATATTGGCCGGGATTTCCTCAGACCGGTTGTGCTTATGGGTTCTTGAACGGCGGAGGGATCTGTGACCGCAGCCCTTATTACATCGACTATTGCAATTCTTATGGGGGCGGCTATGATTCGGGATCTTGTTCGTGCCCGGATTCGGGGGGAGCATGCATGCCGCCGCCCGGCGGCTGCGAGAATGGCTGGGGATGGGATGAGCAAATATGCGATTGTTCGCCGTGGATCAGTCCTATAGTCGTCGATGTTTCGGGCAATGGTTTCGATCTGACAAATTCATACAACGGGGTCAATTTTGACATTACGTCCGACGGCGTGGCCGAGCAGATATCATGGACGGCCGAAAATTCGGACGATGCATGGCTCGCCCTCGACCGAAACCAAAATGGCTCCATCGACAACGGAAGCGAATTGTTCGGCAACTTTACCGATCAGCCTGACTCGGCCGATAAGAACGGATTTCTCGCTCTTTCTGAATTTGACAGGCCGGAGAACGGCGGGAACGCCGATGGTTTCATAAACCGCCGCGACACGATCTTCAACAGCCTGCGGCTGTGGCAGGACGCGGACCATAACGGTATCTCCGAATCCGGCGAACTATTCACCCTGCCGCAACTCGGGTTGCGAAAAATGCACCTTGACTATCGCGAGTCTGACCGGACGGACGGGTTCGGCAACCGCTTCAAATATCGGGCCAAGGTAAAAGATGCCCAGGACGCTCAACTCGGCCGCTGGGCTTGGGATGTATATCTAAGAATGTACAATCCGGCGGGCACCGGGCGGGCAACCGGCCTCCTGCCCAGGCACACAAGCTTCAGCCTTGTACCGCCATCCTGCGGTTCCAGATGGCGGGCGTAGTGTTGAGGAGATAGAGCTGTCATAATTTGACCGCTCAAACTTTGCCGTCTTTCAACGGTTACCCAAGAGCCGCCAGCCGCCGGCGAGC